>JAIPJX010000022.1 GCA_021733945.1 Verrucomicrobiota bacterium
CTGGGATGTCACCTGTTGAGGCGTCCGGTCGGCCACCGCGCTCCGGATGTCTAGTGCCACGCTTTTTAACACGGAGCGCACAGAGAACACAGAGGGCCACAGAAAACATTATGGTTCAGATTCTGGTTTTCACCGAACGTCCCGAGTGAGGGACATGCACCGACCGTGCACTCAGGTTCTTTAAATCAGTGTTCATAATACCCGTCAGCGTCGATTACGAGACGGTTGGTGCATGTTCACTCGACTCGATGGTTCGCCCACTCAGTCATCGTCTGAAGTGAGACGACGGATAATCCTCCGGGCAAGAATCTCATTGATCTCACGATGGCGTGGTACTGGCTCCGAGCTTCCCGTCTTCGGATTGTGGTAAATATCATGCTTCCCACCACGTCGCAGCAGGACGCATCCAGACTGCTCAAGCTTCTGCACGAGGGCTTGTCGCTTCACGCGATCTCCAATTCCTCTACCTTTCGAATCCCGGGAATCTCCTCGGAGCTGAAAGTCTGAAACAAGTCCTTCAAATGCTCCTTCAGGTCATCCAAGCTTTCACCCTGAGTCCAATGGTCTGGATACTCATTGAGGTAACCGAGGTAACGACCATCACTCTCTTTCCAGTACGTGAAATACGCCTTCATGTCCCCCACTCTACCAAACCTACGCTGTCAACGCGAGCCGACAAATCAGCCGAACGCAAAGGATCACCGACCGCCGCCGGAAACGGGAGCTGGCAGCGAATCCAGCGTCCGAAGAACCAAGGGCGTTCAAATCCAAGCGCTGGGCGGCGGTTCGTGTGCATCCGATTTGTTGGGCGTCATCGATTCTTCAAGATCGTATCGTAAACGGAGTGGTGACCAATCCAGCTCCACACCAATCCCTCTGCTCTTTCCTTGGCGATGGCTCGGTAGTGCAAGCCAACGCGTGCGGTCCAGAAAATGCCGACCTTTTTTAGCCGCACCGATGCGTGTCTGGGATCTCGTTTCAAAAGTTCGAAGTTCTTGTCTGCGAGCTTTCGTATTGCCGAAGGAAGACTCCGGTAGCAAACCCAGAAGTCCGGCGACGCGAAGTGGTTCACAACGGGGTGCATTTCCCCGCTTCAAAGTCTGCGTCGGCGTTCTCAGCGAGGTGATCGAGCTTCCCAGCTTGGATATCTCGTTCAATCTGTTCGTCCCATCGATCTGCAATATACTCCTCAAACCATCTGGCAAACTCGGCCAATTCCTCTGGTGGAAGCTGCTCAACGGCCTTTTCGAGTTCGGTTGTTCTCACGATGAGCTACGGTAGCGCATTGCAACTGTCGTGGCAACCTTCCCCGCCCAACTATTACTTGGTTGGAAGTGAGTTTATTCCGGGTGGATTTGCCACACAAACAGGGGTTTGAGTTCTGCTTTTGTCGGGACACGATTTTGTGGAATTCGATTTCACCCTCCATTTCCATTGGTGATCGAATCCCAATCTGAACCCGCGCCCGCCTCTTGTCAACTGTCACGCGCTCAGGCGCTTTTGAACTCCGGCCGTCGCGCCGTGGCGTCTGCGGTCGCCATGGATTGCGAGCTCAAACAACAGACTTGCTTCGCTGGCCGTTCCGGTGTTATCCAGAAGTCCGCAAGGAGGTGCAAATGCAGAAGTCAGAAGCCCAGAGAACTGCGTCGAGTCAAACGCTTGTTTGAAGCAGACAGGGCACAAAATGTTGCGGGCGTGTGGCTTCCTGAATCATTGGCCCGGAAGTATCCGAAAGCGGGCGAACAGTGGATTTGGCAATGGGTGTTTCCGTCGCGCCAATTGAGCCGCGATCCCCGGGACGGGGCTTTGCGGAGGCATCATGTGCGCGAGAACACGTTCCAAAAAGCGATCGCGGAAGCCGGACGCAGAGCTGGATTGGGAAAGCGTGTCACACCTCATACGCTGCGTCATTCGTTTGCTTCGAATCTGCTGGATGCGGGCACCGATATTCGGACGGTGCAGGCGCTCCTGGGCCACACGAGTGTGGAAACCACACAGATCTATTTGCACGTATGAGGAAACCGGGGTTGGGCGTCAGAAGCCCGCTGGATGACTGACCCCGTGATCGGTTGCTGACGTGCCGACCGTCCTGATGCATGATCCAAAATAAAACCCTCATGAAAACCAATCACCTCATCCGCCTCGCCACCGCTTTCCTGTGCTCCGCCGCCGCGTTCGCAGCCGAACCGCAGGAACCGGGTTTTGAACCGATCTTGAACTGGAGAAATCTGGACGGTTGGCACGTCAGCGCCAAGACCGGGCACAGCAAGGCGAGCAAGAACAAAACGGGCGGGAAATGGATCGTCAAGAACGGGGTTCTGATCGGACGCCAGGACATTCCCGGCAACGGCGGCATCGTCATCACCGACGAGCAGTTTGGAGACTTCGAGGTGGCCCTCGAGATGCGCAACGATTTCGGGCCGGACAGCGGCCTGTTTTTGCGCAGCACCGAGGATGGCAAAGCCTGGCAGGCGATGATCGACTACCATGCGAACGGCAACCTGATGGGTGTTTATGGAGAGGGGCTTGGAGGCAAACCGCACGCCGCCAACTTCCGCTTCGGTGAGAAGGTGACCGAGGTGAAGGCCGAAGAGGCGCCGGTGCCGTTCCCGGTGCTTGAAGCATCCTGGCCGCTTTTCTGGCGGCACATGGAGTGGAACGAACTCCGGGCCCGGATTGTCGGCAACCCTCCGCACATCACGACCTGGATCAACGGAGTCAAGATCATGGAATGGCAGGAGACCGAAGTGCGGCACCCTGCCAAGGGCGGAATCGCCCTGCAGGTGCACGGCGGGGGCGATCACACCCGGGAATTTGTCCGCTACCGGAACATCCGGGTCAAACGGCTGGATAAGAAACAGAAGTAAGGGCAGGTCGGAACGGCTCCCGACAACCGGCTCTACTCGAAGTTCACGTTGAGCCGGTGTTTCTCCAGAGTGGAGCCTTCGAAGACCGCCAACTGGGACAGGGCAATGTTGTATTCGGCCAGAGCCGAGATCTCGGAGAAACGGGCCGCAGTCAAGCGCTGTTGGAACTGGAGCACCAGGAAGCTGGTGCTCTTTCCATTGTCGAGCTTCTGTTGCTCAGCCTTCCAGGCCGCCTCGGCAAAGAGCCTGGCCTGCCGCGTCGCTTCGATCCGATCAAAACTTGCCTGGGTGCGTTTCACCGCGTCGTCGATCTGAATCATGATGTCCTGCTCAAGCTGTTTGAGCTGCAGGATCGTCTGTTTGCTCTGAGCCTGCGCCGCCTTGTGCCGCGCCCTCGGTCCGAAGTTGCCCAGCGGCACGCTGAGCGTGGTCCCAATGGTATAGCTCGGATTGTCATTTTGACCGAGGCTGCTGAACGCCCGGCTGTAGGACGGCGTTGGGGCGAACGGCCCGCCACCTCCCGAAAACCCGCTTTGGCCGTAGGACCCCACGAGATCAAGCTGCGGAAGCAGCTGGTTTTTCTGGAATTTCAGGGTGATGTTCATGCGCTCCAGATCGAGTTTGGCCTGCTGCAGGTCAGGCCGCTGGGAGAGACCCAGCCGCCAGCTCTCCTGAAGGTCCAGCGCGACCGGCACGGCGATCAGCTTCTCGGCGGGAACCAGATCCGTGCTCTGCAATGCTGCAAAATCATCCGTCAAAAGGCCCTTGAGCACGTTCTCCTGAACCGCCAGGTTCCGTTGCGCCGAGATCAAATCGGCCTTGCTGGTTGCCACCTGGGATTCGGCCTCTTTTTCGTCGAGCATGGCCAGCGTGCCCACTTCCACTTTTTTCCGATTCTGCGTGAGTGTTGTCTCGGCCAGCTCCAGGGCTGTCTCGACAACCGTCACATTTTCACGGGCCGCGATCAGGTTGTAGTAAGCCTGCTCCACCCGGCTCACCGTCGCCATGATCTGGTTCACCAGGCCGAGCTCGGAAATCTTGAGCAACTTCTTGTTCACCTTGATGTTCACACGACCGCTGTCGGTCAGGGCATCACGCAGCAAGGGCTGCGAGACCTGAATCCTCCAGTCTCCCGAGTAAACATCCGAGGCGGGAAATCCTGGGTTGCTCGAACTCGTTCCGCTGGTGCTGGCCTGCACCGAATAACTCAGACCACTGGGTGCGTTGCCCTGGATGAATGGTTGCCCGCCAAAGGAATCGGTCTCAACTTCGCGGTTCCCAACATCGCGGCCGAATTCATCAACACCACCCGGCTGGGAACGAAAGCTGTGAAACACATTGAACCCGAGTTGAGGTTCGTAGTAATTGGCCAGCGATGAGCTCAGGTTGAACTGACTGATCATCGGCTCGAATCTCTGGATCTGAACATCCAGATTGCTCTCAAGCGCCATCTGAATCGCCTGCTCAAGCGTGATTTCCCGGCCCTGAGCTCCGGAATCAGCGGCGGCAGCCTCCAATCCAGCCAGAGCGACTCCCGCACAACAAACCCCCACACTCCAGCCGGTCAGCCCTCTCCATCGGGACCCTGTCGATCCACCACCCGCACCCGCCTTCGTGGAGTGAACGTTGGGACGGGGAGCATTTCCAAAAATGAGGCTTTTCATTTGCATTGGTCTGAGAGATTGCGCGTTTTGTACCGATTCGTCAATGAATCGTCACCACCGTGAGACACCTCCCGGGTGCCGGAGGTTACAGCTTTAGTCCCGCCGGCCGGGCCGCAGTTTTAAATCACAAAAGAACCAACCATCGGTTGTTCGGGGACCCGCACCGCTCCAACGGGCTCCGATGCAGCCTAACCCGTCACTCGCGTGCCAATCTGCTCACCCTCCACCACGCGGCGCAGGTTCCGGGGTTTGCCCAGATCAAACACGATGATGGGCATCTTGTTGTCCATGCAAAGCGAAAACGCGGTCGAATCCATCACCCGCAGCTGCTTTTGCAGCGCTTCGATGTAGGTAATCTCACGATACCGCTTGGCGTTCGGGTTCTTCTTCGGATCACTGTCGTAAATGCCATCCACCTTGGTTGCCTTGAGAATGACTTCGGCCCCAATTTCGTTGGCCCGCAGCGCCGCCGTGGTGTCCGTGGAAAAATACGGATTGCCCGTGCCTCCTCCGAAGATCACCACGCGCCCCTTCTCCAGATGCCGCATCGCCCGCCGACGAATGAACGGCTCCGCCACCTGAGCCATGCTGATGGCGCTCTGCACCCGTGTCGCAACTCCCAGTTTCTCCAAAGCATCCTGAAGAGCCAGCGCGTTGATGACCGTCGCCAGCATTCCCATGTAATCGCCGGTGGCCCGTTCAATACCCCGTTCGCTCCCCTGCAACCCCCTGAAAATGTTCCCGCCTCCCACCACAATCACCAGTTCCACACCCAGCAATCGAACCTGTTGAATCTGCTTCGCGATGTCGTGGATGGCCTCCGGACAAATGCCGATCCCGGACTCACCTCCAAGAGCCTCGCCGCTGAGTTTGATCAATATGCGGCGATATTTTGCCTTTTTTGCCGTTGCAGTCTTCTTCATGGGAAACAGGGCTTCCGGGGTGAAGCCAGCGCCATCCGGGTAAAACGGAGTGACGGGAGCCGTTCAGGACAACCGAACAGGCTCATACTGGCTACCGGAAAAATCACGGCGCGTTTGTAGCAACCGGTTTGCAGAGCGTCAATCACGCGAAACAGCCCCCCCCTCCCGGGGCGCCAGCGAGGGGGGGGGGCTTGGGGGATTTCTTCTTTCGTTTCGACTCTGGATGTTTCATCGGGGGTCTGCTTACCTCTGCCCATGGACCTTTATATCCTGAGGCACGCCATCGCCGAACCGCTCTCCGAATCCAACGGGTGGACTGACAGCAAACGTGCCCTGACTCCCGACGGGGCTGAAAAAATGCGCCGCATCGCCAAGGGCATGCAATCCCTCGCACTGGGGTTCGACCGCGTGTTGTGCAGTCCCTTTGTCCGGGCCCGGCAAACGGCGGAGATCGTGAGGGAGACCTTCCAACCCTCCCCGCCCGTGGAAATCGTTCCCGAGCTCGCATCCGGCATCGGGCTGAAAACCCAGATCGACGCCCTCGTGCCGTTTCAGGCGGATCACGCGCGGCTGCTGGTCGTGGGACACGAGCCCGATCTGAGCTCAATGATCGCCACGTTTATTTCCGGGGATCCGTCCACGGCCATCACCATGAAGAAGGCAGGCCTCTGCTCGCTGACGGTGGGCACCCTTCGAAACGGACGCTGCGCCCGGCTGAACTGGCTCCTGGCACCCTCCCAACTCAAACGCCTGTAACCAATCGCCAACACCTCCGGGTCACCCGAACAGATCAAGCTGCGGATTCGGTGCCAGCGCCTGCAGCTTCTCGCGTTCGGCACGATGCTTGGATCGCGTCCTGACCCGTCCCTCCGGGGTCAGCTCCGACTCTTCGAGATTGGAAAGGATCTCCTTGGCCCGCGACAGCACCTCCTGAGGCACCCCGGCCAGGCGCGCCACCTGGATTCCATAGCTCTTGTCCGTGTTTCCCGGCAGGATCTTGTGGAGGAAAATGATCTGATCGTTCCACTCCCGAACCGCCACATTGAAATTCCGAAGCCGCGACAACCGTCCCGCCAGCTCAGTCAGCTCATGATAATGCGTGGCGAACAGCGTCTTGGCGCCCACCTGATGGTGCAGATGCTCCACGATCGACCACGCCAGGCTCAATCCGTCAAAGGTGCTCGTCCCCCTGCCAATCTCATCCAAAATGATCAGGCTGCGCCGGGTTGCGTTGTTCAGAATGTTCGCCGTCTCACTCATCTCCACCATGAAGGTGGACTGCCCGCGCGACAAATCATCGCTGGCCCCGATCCGCGTGAACACGCGGTCCAACAGGTCCACCCTCGCCGACTTCGCGGGGACGAAGGATCCCGTGTGCGCCATCAACGCCAGGAGTGCCACCTGCCGGATGTAGGTGCTTTTGCCCGCCATGTTCGGACCCGTGATCAGCGCAATCTGCTGCGTCTCCGGATCCAGCTCCACATCGTTCGGCACAAACCGTTCCCCGGCCGCCATCTGGTCCAGCACCGGATGCCGGCCGTCCTCAATGCGCAGCACCCCTTGTTCGCCGATTTCCGGCATGCAATAACCAAACACCCGGGCCACCTCCGCCATGGACCCGAGCACATCCAGCTCGGCCAGCGCGCGGGCGGTCTGCTGAATGCGCGGCAACTCGGCGAGCGTCGATTCGCGCACCTGGAGGTAGAGCTCCTGTTCCAGCTTGATGCTGCGCTCCTGAGCACCAAAGATCTTTCCCTCCATCTCCTTCAATCCCGGTGTGATGAACCGTTCGCCGTTCGCAATCGTCTGCTTGCGGATGTACTCGGGAGGAACCTTGTCGAGATTGGACCGCGTTACTTCGATGAAATAGCCAAACACCGAATTAAACCGCACCTTGAGGGAGGCAATCCCGGTGCGCTCGATCTCCTCCTGTTGCAGTCGGGCGATCCAGTTCTTGCCTTCGCTGGCCGCCTGCCGGAGTTCATCCAGCGCCGGGTCAAACCCGTCTCGAATCATGCCCCCTTCCTTGATGGACAGGGGAGGTTCGTCCATAATCGCCCTGCCGATCAGGGAACACAGTTCGGGAAGCTCCACAACCCTCGCCTCCAACGCCGCCAGCAGACGTGCCCCCGGCAATGCCGCGCCCCCATCCTTCGGTTCGGGAAGCATCTCCGCATCGGAAAAACCCTGCGCGTCGGGAGACTCCCTGAGCAAACCGCCTAACACACCCTTGAGTTCCGGCAGCTGCCCCATGGCCACCGAGAGCGCCGCCAAATCCCGCGCGTTGCCCGGCCCGCCACTCAACCGGCCCAGCGTTCGTTCCATGTCCCGCACCTCGCGCAGCAGTCGTCGAAACTCCTCCAGCGCCCCCGAATGCCGGCTCCACAAGCCGACCACTCCCTGCCGCTCGCGAATCGGTTCCACCGAAGCGAGCGGTTGTGTCAGCCAATCCCGCAGCAACCGGGCGCCCATCGGCGTCACTGTCCGGTTCAGTACCCCAAACAACGATCCGGCCCGGGGAGCATCCGCCCGCATCGGTTCGAGTATCTCCAGATGGCGGAGCGACGTCGAGTCGAGCACCAGGAACTCCGTGCATTCATAACAATTCAGCCGGGTCAAATGCCCGATATCCCGCCGCAGATGGCTCGCCAGATAGTGCAGAATGGCCCCCGCCGCACCCGTCACCGCGGCCCGGTCCCGCAATCCGAAACCGTCGAGGGACGCAACCTTGAAATGATCCCGCAGGGTGAACTGCGAGGTCTCCGGAGCGAAGACCCAGTCATCGTAACCACTCACCATCGACGTCGAGGCCTCGAGCAGCACGCGGAGCCCCTTCGCTTCGCCCGGAATGATGATCTCCACCGGACGCATGCGGTCCAATTCCGTAAGAAGACCGCTCTCGTCGTCAATCTCGGTCGATCGAAATTCACCCGTGGTCAGATCCACCAGAGCCAGACCAAACCGCCCGTCCACCCTGCAGAGAGCAGCCAGGAAGTTGTTTTGCTCCGCGTTGAGCATGCGCTCATCGAAATGCGTACCCGGACTTAGAATCTGGGTGACCGCCCGTTTGACCAGCTGCCCCGGACGCGCCTCCTCCACCTGATCGCAGATCGCCACCTTTTTCCCCGCTTTTAAAAGGCGCGCCGTGTATCCATGCGCTGCGTGGTACGGGATGCCGCACATGGGAACCACGCCCCTTTTGGTAAGCGCCACGTTGAGCAGACGCGAGCAGATCTCCGCATCCTCAAAGAACATTTCATAGAAGTCTCCGAGGCGGAAAAAAAGCAGCGCATCAGCGGGCAGCTCGCTCTTGATGCGGCGGTACTGCGCCATCATCGGTGTCAGTTGCGAATCGTTGGCCATTGAGCTTTGAACGTATGAATGAAACCCGATGAGGTCGAAGATAAAAAAGATGCAAAAAGTAAATAAAAAACTAGGCACAAAGTTTTTTTCTGTTTAGCATCTGCTTCCAACATGAACACGCTTTATGGAACGGAGGTGAAAATCCGTGCCAGCTAAAAAGAAGGCGGCTGCAAAGAAAAAAACAGCCGCAAAAAAAACCGTAGCTAAAAAGGCGGCCCCTAAGAAGGCAGCCGCAAAAAAGGCCGCGCCTAAGAAAAAAGCAGCCCCTAAAAAGGCAGCTGTGAAAGAGGCGGCCCCTAAGAAGGCAGCGACCAAAAAAGCAGCCGCAAAAAAGAAGTAACACACTTCTCGGCTAAACCATAGATTCAGAATGGTGAGCCCTGGCCCTTTAACCAGGGCTCCCATTTTTTATCCCCCACTCTTCCAATGGCGCGACTGGTCTTCGATATCGAAACGTCCGGACTTCCCCTCGAAGCGTTCGACGACGCACAAAAGGAATACCTCTTCCGCGACGCCATGAAGCTGCCCGACGAGGCGGCCTGCGAAGCCCGTGTCGCGGAAATCGAAAAACAGCTCAGCCTCTATCCGTTCACCGCCCAGGTGGTCTGCGTGGCCATGCTCAACGCCGATACCGCCCGGGGCCAGGTTCTCTTTGTCGCCGAGGATTATGAGGCGGACGCCGAGGAAATCGGCCCCGTCGAATATGTCCCCTGTGTGGACGAGGTGGAGATTCTTACTGCGTTCTGGGACGTCGCAAAACATTACGACTCCATCGTCACGTTCAACGGCCGGAGCTTTGACATCCCCTTCATCTACCTGCGGTCGGCGCTGCTCAACGTGCCAATTACCCGCAGGGACTGGCTCGGATATCGATTTCAGACCGAACCGCATTGTGACCTGGCCGAGCAGCTGACGTTTTACGGGGTCAGCGGACGGGACGGAGCGGCGCGACGGTTCACCCTCGATTTTTACTGCCGGGCGTTCGGAATCGACTCTCCCAAAAGCCACGGCGTCACCGGCGCCGATATAGGCTCCCTCCTGAGCGAGGGGCGCTTTCGCGACATCGCCGATTACTGCCTGCGCGATGTGCACGCGACGGTGCTTCTCTATCAAATCTGGAAGGATCGCCTCGCCGGCATCAAATAACTGCGGGAAGTTCGGCTGGCTTTCCCAGATCCGGGTCGGGTTGATCCCGCAACCGGACTCCCGCACGACACAGGATCCGAGGGACGCGCTGCCCGGAATCGAAGCCCCCTCCATCACTGGTACGGGCGGATTATGAACCGAAGAATCCTCGTTGGCCTGACCCTGCTCATCATTGTTCCCGCCCTCGTGGGGTACTTCAAATGGCGGAGTTTCAAACACCTGAAAGTCCAGGGCCGTCCGATTGTCGAATGGGCCATGGCCTTGAACGGCCCACAGGATGTTCAGCAAGCCGAACTGGTCATCCGCGAGACAGGCACCGCAGCTGTTCCGTCCCTCATCCATGCGCTGGAAGCCCGGGATTCCCTGCTCAAGAAACCATTCCTGGCAATCGCCCCCCGCCTGCCGGACATCGTCAGCGTCCGGCTGTACCGCTGGTTGAATCCGTACGAAAAGGAACGACTCCGCCTCGGCGCAACCCGGGCGCTCGAACTCATCGGCCCGGGCGCGGAAAAGGCGATCCCCGCCCTGGGCAAGGCTCTCCGGGATCCAAGTGCCGAGATTGCCATGCACGCCGCGTTCGCGCTGGGCAACCTCGGAGCGCCAGCCGTTTCCACCCTGATCAACGGCCTTGGGGCACCCCGCGATGAAACCCGTTTTTTTGCAATCCAGGGCCTGAGCCGGGCCGGCACCGAAGCGCGTCCCGCAATACCCGATCTGATCGGCGTCCTCAGGGGAACAAACAGCAGGAACGCCAGGGAAGCCGCCGCGTGCCTGGGCCGGATCGGCGGGGTCGGAGCCGTGCGCGCCGCCACCGGGTTGTTGCGCAATCCGGATCTCCGAATCCAGCTCCGAGGCATTCAAAGCCTCTCCGCTCTCGGCCCCCAGGCCCGCTCAGCCGTCCCCACGCTTCTGGAATTCGCACGCACGGACGATCCGGAAGTGCGCAAAACGGTCATCGGGGCACTTGGAAGAATCGAGCCCGCAAACCCCGAAGTCGGGGCCCTGTTTATCAGCGCCCTTCAGGACAACGATCCCGAAGTGCGCGCCATGGCCGCCGAAGGTCTGGAACGGGGCGATGTCACCGAAGCAACGTCCCTCAACGCGCTGATCGAAAGCCTGAACGATCCGGACTCGGGAGTGCGCCGAACCTCCCTCCGGGTCATCGCCTCGGCCACCTCCCGGAATGCGGACCTCACTGCTGCGGGCGCGATGCCGGCTTTCGTGCAGGCGCTTGGCGATTCCGATTTCCTGGTGCGCCTCTACGCCGCGCAGGCGCTTGCCTCCCTGGGACCCCGGGCAATGCCCGCCCTGGGCCCTCTGCAACAGGCACTGAACGACCCCCACCCCGGAGTACAGAGCTGGGCGGCACTAGCCTTGGGCTCTCTGGGTCCGGGAGCGGAACCAGCGCGCGGCGCTTTGGAAAAACTGCTGAAGCATCCGGACAAGGCCGTGACCCGGGCGGCCCGCACTGCATTGGAGCAGTTGAGGCCCTCCCCCGCGACGGTCCCACCCGATTAAATCCCGTCCGCGCTCATCCCGGAAAAAGCGCTCCAGAATCTGAGGTTGACGGCGGGGAGCGGGCTGATACTTTCTCCGAAGAATGAATTTGAGTGGCCCTTTTTTTAGCACCGCAGCTGGAACGGCTTATTACTTTAGCCGTTCGAACCTGCGTGGCGGGCTGCTCTAGAGAGATCCAGAGAATAACCCGGGCCGCAGGTAACCACCTGCGGTTTTTTTTTGTCGAGGCGCAACGACCTCGAGATGAGATTATGATTGTAGTCCTAAGACCTGATATTACGAAGAGGGCGGAGACCGCCGTGCTCAAGGAGATTCGCAAACTGGGCTACAAGCCTCATGTCATGCGCGGCGTGGAACGTACGGTGGTGGGTGCCATTGGAGATGAACGCACGCATCATACGCTCGAAGCCCTGGCATCCTGGCCGCAGGTGGAGCAGGTCATGCCGGTTCAGAAAAAATACAAGCTCGTCAGCCGCGAGGCGCACAAGGGGAACTCCGTGGCCCGCATCAAGGGTCTGTCGGTCGGCGGCAGAAAATTCCACGTCATGGCCGGACCCTGTTCCGTGGAGAGCGAGCGTCAGCTGATGACTTCCGCACTGGCGGTGAAGAAGGCAGGGGCAACGGTCCTGCGCGGGGGCGCGTTCAAACCCCGGACCTCGCCCTACGAGTTCCAGGGACTGGGCGAAAAAGGCCTGAAACTTCTGGCCAAGGCAAGCAGGGAAACCGGCCTCCCGGTCATCACCGAACTGCTCTCCCAGGATCATGCGGAAATGGTCGCCGAATACGCGGACATCCTCCAGATCGGCACGCGGAACGCGCAGAATTTCCAGCTCCTGATCGCAGCGGCCAAAACGGGCAAACCGGTACTCCTCAAGCGCGGGCTTGCGATGAAAATCGAGGAATGGCTTCTGGCCGGCGAATATGTTCTGGCCAACGACAATCCCAACCTCCTGTTCTGCGAACGGGGTATCCGGACGTTCGAGACCTACACCCGAAACACGCTGGATCTCTCGGCAGTGCCGATCATCAAGCAGGAATCCCACTGCCCCATCGTCATCGATCCAAGCCAGGGCTGCGGCCGGGCGGACCTGGTGACGGCAATGTGCAAGGGTGCCGTGGCCATGGGTGCCGACGCCCTTCTGGTTGAAGTGCATCCCGATCCCTCCAAGGCCTGGAGCGACGGGGCGCAGCAGTTGTCCCTGGAGGGCTTCGGCAAGCTGATGAAGGAGATCATTCCCTTTCTCGCCGCGGCCGGACGCGAACCCGCCTGGGCCTAGCGGACACCCCGGCCGTGGCCTCTGCGGTGCGCGTCATGAGCGAGTTGAGCCAGAGCGATCAACCGGAACAGGGTTCCCGTTCCGCCGCCGATCGGTTCAGCGACGCCGCTCTCGTGATCATCGGGCACGGATCGTCCACGAACACCGAGTCGGCTCTGGCGGTTCGTCAACATGCAGGCGAACTTCGCCGTCGCCGCCTGTTCGGTGAGGTGCGCGAGGCGTTCTGGAAACAGGAACCCCGGTTGGGAACGGTAGCTCAGCAAACCACCCAGCCCAGGGTTTTCTTCGTGCCTCTCTTTATTTCAGAGGGTTATTTCACCGAGGAAGCCATTCCAACGGAACTCGGTTTCCGAACCTCGGAGGACCTGACCTTTGAGCGAGTACGGAAACACGGGAATCAACTCTGGCACTACACAGGGCCGGTGGGCACGCATGAAAGCATGACCGCCATCATTCTGGCCCGGGCCCGGAGCGTAATCGAAAAACACCCCTTTCCCCGGGCACCCAAACCGGAACAGACCGCCCTGCTGATCGCGGGGCACGGCACGGGAAGGAACGTGAGATCGCGCAAGGCGATCGAGGATCAGGTTCTGGCCATCCGCTCCCTGGGGATGTATGCCGAAGTGCACGCCATCTTCATGGAGGAGGCACCCCGAATCGGGGACGCGTTCACCCTAACCCAGGCCCGCAATCTGGTTGTGGTGCCGTTCTTCATCAGCGACGGATTACACACGCAGGAGGACATTCCCATGTTGCTCGGGGAACCGGAACGATTCGTGCGGGATCGGATGGCACAAAACCAACCCACCTGGCGCAACCCCACCGAACGCAAGGGGAAAATGGTCTGGTACGGTCAGAGTGTCGGGAGCGAACCGGGAATCGCCGACGTCATTCTGGAACGTGTGCGACAGGTGGCCGGGCCGGACAGGCACCCGGCGACTGGCACGGGACGGGACCTGCCGGAGGCGTGAGACGGTTCTGCTCCCATCCAACGCCGCTCGGGACGGTGGACCGCCGCAGACCCTGGAGTGGCGGACTTGTGGACACGCACCGTTCAACGGCCCTGGTTTGGTTCGGCAAAAGCAGCTTCGACCTTGCCCCTGAGGCTCCGGGACGCTTTAATCCCCCCATCGCATGCAATGGCAAAAGGTCACAATCGTCGGGGTTGGTTTATTGGGCGGGTCCCTCGGACTCGCCCTCAGGCAACGCCGACTCGCCAGGCAGGTGGTGGGCTATGTCCGCCGCCCGGAGAGCGTGACCGCGTGCCTCGGCCGGCGTGTGGTCGATTTCGCGACGCAGGATTTGAAGGAGGCCGTGACCGGAAGCGATCTGGTGGTTTTGGCCACGCCGATCGCCCAGATGCGCACGATCGCCGAACAGATGCAGTCCGCCATCGCCCCGAACGCGCTCGTGACGGACGTTGGCAGTGTCAAAGGCATCGTGATCCAGGAACTCGAGCCGATCGTCCTCGCGGCGGGCGCCCATTTCGTCGGATCCCATCCGATGGCTGGATCGGAACAAATGGGGGTCGAAGCTTCCCGTGGCGATCTTTTTGAGAATGCAATCTGTGCGATCACACCGAACAAGAATTCACCGCCCGAAGTCGTGACGCGGCTGGAGGAGTTCTGGACCTCGCTGGGCGCGCGTCCGATCCGGATGGCCCCGGACATGCACGACGACTATGTCAGCCGTTCAAGCCATCTGCCGCATGTGATCGCGGCGGAACTGGCCAACTACGTGCTAAGCCCGGTGCATCCCAAGGAACAAGCGTTGCTGTGCGCGACCGGATTCCGGGACACCACCCGGGTGGCCTCCGGTTCCCCCGAAATGTGGCGTGACATCGCCCTGGCCAACCGGAAGAATCTGGCCCGTGTGCTGGGAGTGTTTATCGAAGACCTTCGCGAGTTTCAGATCTCGCTTGAGACCGGGGACGGAAAGGCGATTGAGGAATTCTTCGCGGTCGCCAAACAGCGGCGGGACAACTGGCCCGGAAAGGACGCTTCGCCTTCACCGGAATAGCCCCCCCGGGGTTTCGGACGACCGGATTTCCGAACCGGTCTTCCCAGGTCATCCGGCAAACTCATGAATTTGGAAACTGCGCGCCAACGATATGCTTCCGGAGCTTATTGAAATCATCCCCCTGCGGGAGCCGGTCACGGCAAGTGTGACGGTGCCCGGCTCCAAGAGCGTTACCAACCGGGCGCTGGTTCTGGCGGCGCTGGCGGACGGACCGCGGACGCTGTGCGGGGCGCTCTGGAGCGAAGATACCCAGGTCATGGTGGACGCGTTGCGAACGCTCGGGTTTTCCGTGAGCGTCGAGAACGACGCCAGCGACCCCTGCAACCGGACCATCGTCGTGGAGGGACTGAACGGCCGGATCCCCAACTACGGAGAGGAGGCGCGGCCCCTGGAGCTTTTCGTGGGCAACGCCGGGACAGCGGCCCGGTTCCTGGCAGCACTCGTCTGCCTGGGCACGGGGGTTTACCGCCTGCACGGGGTTCCCCGCATGCACGAACGTCCCCAGGGCGCGCTGTTCCAGGCCCTGCGCGATCTCGGCTACCGGGTGGACGCCCGGGACGATCGGCTCCCCGCCACGATCCATGGCAGCGGACCAAACAGCGGCTCCTGCAGCGTGGGCATCGGACAAAGCTCGCAGTTTGCCTCCGCCCTGCTCCTATGCGCCCCCACGGGCGGATGGCGGGTCTCGATCGCGGACGAGTCCGCGGACGAAGCGCCCTACGTGAGCATGACCGAGCAGCTGATTCGAACGTTCCCACAGTCAGGCGAACGGTTTCAGATCGAGCCGGACGCATCCGGTGGCAGCTACTTTTGGGCAGCCGGCTGGTTGCTCGGCGGACCAGGCTCGATCTCGGTGCCGCATTGGCCGGAATCCGGCTGGCAGATCGACGCCCGATTTCCAAACAGCCTGCCGCTGCCGGAGAGAGTGTCCCGTCGAACCGACCTGGGAGACAGCATCATGACGGCCATTGTGCTCGCGCCCTTCGCCGAACGCTCCACCCACTTTTGTGATCTGGGCCGGTTGCGTCTCCAGGAGTGCGAACGGGTGGAGGCGCTGCGGATGGAGCTCAGTCGCTGCGGTGCCTCTGTGAAGGAGGAAGGGGACACGTTGGTGGTGGACCCGTCACCATTGCACGGTGCCGAGATTGAGACCTACCACGATCATCGCATGGCGATGTGTTTTTCAATCCTTGCATTAAAAACGCCCGGGATCAAAATCAAGAATCCGGCGTGTGTGAAGAAGACTTTTCCCGGGTTTTATCAGAAGCTCAATGCCGCCCCGCCCCACGGGTTGGGAGCGGTGATCCTGGATGCGTCCAGCCGGGAACCGTTGACAGGCCGGAGACTGTTCGCGGATTGACCCCAATTCCGGGGTCCAGACAGAAATTAAGGTTGTTCATGCCAGATTCGATTGTCATTGCCATTGATGGAACCAGCGCCAGCGGGAAAAGCACCAACGCCAGGCGGGTGGCCAAGGCTCTCGGGTATTCCTACGTCGACACCGGGGCGATGTACCGCACGCTCGCCTGGCATTGCCTGCAGGCTCGCGTCGACCTCTCGGACGCCAAGGCCGTGGCCGCTGTCTGCCGAAAATGGCGCGCCACCCTGCGATCGGAACAATCCGAGGTCCGGCTCTATGTGGACGGCTATTTCCCGGAGCATGAGATCCGCACCCTGGAAGTGAGCGACGCAGTGCCCCATGTGGCGGCGGTGCCCAAGGTGCGGGACTGGATGAAAAAGAAACAACGCGAATGCATTCAGTTCGGCAATCTGGTGATGGAAGGACGGGACATCGGCTCCAACGTGTTCCCTGAGACCGATTACAAGTTCTACCTGGACGCATCGCTCGACGAACGATCCCGGCGCCGTTCGGCCGACGGGGTGGACGAGAACCTGGCGGCGCGGGATCAACGGGACAGTCAACGGGCATCCGCTCCCCTGATGATCCCCCTGGGAGCAATGGTGGTGAACAATTCCGGGATGACTCCGGAACAAACCAGCGAAATCATTTTAACGGAGATACGGAGGAAACAAGCGGAAGCGCGATGAGCCCGGTTTATCACGCAGGTTGGACGGCGTTCCGAGCCTTGTTCGCCGTCTATTTTCGGTGGCGCGTCTGGAATGTGGAGCGGGTTCCGCTTGAGGGACCCGTGATCCTCGCCGCCAACCACGCCAGCTTCCTGGATCCGCCAATCATCGGGGCCGCGGTTCCCAGACCAATCAGTTACCTCGCGCGCGAGTCACTCTTTCGATTTCGGGTGGTTCGACCCCTTCTCAAGCAATGGAACGCCGTGCCGGTCGATCGCGACGGAGGAGGAGCCAGGGGATTACGCCTGATTCTCGAACGTCTGAACCAGGGCAACGGAATCGTTGTGTTCCCGGAAGGCACCCGCACCCACGATGCCAGCCTGCAGGCCGCCCACTCGGGAATCGGCCTGGTCATCGCCAAAACATCCGCCCCGGTCGTCCCCGTCCGTACGTTCGGCACCTTCGAAGCCTTCGGACGTCAACATCGTTTCCCACGCCCCTACCACACTGCGGTCAAATTTGGAAAGCCGCTCTACTACCAGAGCCAGCGTCTGGAGGTGAAGAACTGTTCCCGGGACCGGCTCAAGCAGATTTACAGGGAACTCTCGGACGACATCATGACGCAAATCGGCAACCTCGGTCCGTGGGGGGACAAGGAGCTGTTTCCGTAGGACGTCCGGCTCAGACCCCGGTCGGAGTGGCGTGGATGCCCACCGCTTCGGAAAGCTGTTTCATTCCGTGTTCGTTGAGGCGGTCCCGCAGACCCCGTACAATCTCGCATGCAACCCCGGGGCCTTCGTACACAAGTCCGGTGTAGACCTGCAACAACGAGGCTCCGGCCGTGATTTTTTCCCAGGCATCGGCACTGTTAAAAACTCCACCCACCCCAATCACGGGCATTTTTCCGCCAGACTGCCGGTGGATGTGACGGATCAGTTCGGTGCTTCGGGCGGTTACCGGACGCCCGCTCAAACCTCCGGTCTCGGCGTAAACACGCGCCAGCCCGGCAATCTCGGTTTCGGGACGCGCAATGGTTGTGTTGGCCGCCACGATCCCGGCAATGTTCCGGGCGGAGGCAATTCTCAGGAGATCGTCCAGAGCCTCGAGGGAAAGATCGGGAGAAATCTTCACCAGAATCGGCTTGCCCCGGATCGCGTCCTCAGCGGCTTTTCCCGATCGGGATTTCTGTTTTTTCACCGGGGCCGGATTCGTGGAAGCCAGCCGCGCATTGCTCTCCTGAACGGCGGCAATGACCTCATCCAACGCCTCCGGCAACTGCAGGTCCCGCAGATTGGGTGTGTTGGGAGAACTGACATTGATGACGAAGAAATCTCCATGAACCCAGAGAGCCTCGAAAGATTGCGAATAATCCCCGGGCGCTTGCGCCAGCGGTGTGTCCTTGGATTTCCCAAGATTGATCCCCACCGGATGGTCCGGCCAACGCCCGCGGGCCCGCCACCCGGCCAGTCGCGCGGCAAACGCTTCGGCACCGGGGTTGTTCAGGCCCATTCGGTTGATCAATCCCTCCGATTCGACCGCCCGGAACAGCCGCGGCGAGGGATTGCCTTCCTGCGGGAGCCAGGTGACCCCGCCCAGCTCGGCAAATCCGAAGCCAAGCCCCTCCCAAACGGGCAGCGCCGTCGCATACTTGTCCATACCCGCCGCCAGGCCCACCGGGTTTGGGAAATCCAGACCGAACATCCGCACCGGGAGCACGGGGCTTTCAAAAAGCGATGCGAGGGCTTCGACCCAGATCCGGTTTTGGCTGGCCCACGAAAGCGCCGTCAACGCGCGATGATGGGCACTTTCGGGATCTTGTTCGAACAGGAGCGGTCGAACCACGCGGCGGTAAATCCATTGCATATCGGTTAGGCTTTCAGTTCGGGCAACGTGCGCACCCTGCCTTGATAAAACAATTTCGCTCCGGGGAAAAGGAGGAAAGAGGCTCCAACCCATGCCCCGCCCCCGGCATATCCACTGGGTTCCAAGGAGAACCTTCTGGTGGAGTTCCCAGAACGCAGCCAAAGAAGGTTTCCAAACCGCGTAAACCGTGTTATTGATTCGTCCCAATTGATCATTTCCCAAATGAACACGCGCGCGCTCACCTCACATCCCACAGACGCCATCGTTTTGAAACATTCATCCGGTTCCACGACCCGGCGATGGACCAACCGTCTCCCATTGCTTGGAGCGATCGCCTGCCTGCTGACCGCAGCACCGAATCAGGTTCGTTCCGCGCAAAACGACCCGCAAACTCCGGTCGCGGCCCTCGTGGGAGTGTTGGATCAAACCGGGGATCCGGTCTTCCAGCGCGATATTCTGAAAGGAATGACCGACGCATTCCAGGGAGTCCGCCAGGTGCCGATGCCGGCGGGATGGGAACCAGTGGCAGCCCGGCTTGGAAGAAGCTCCAACGCCGAAGTCCGGGCTTTGACACAATCGTTGTCCCTCACGTTTGGAAGCCAGCGGGCACTGCGCGAACTGCGCACAAGTCTCGCCGATGCTTCCGAGCCATTGTCGGCCCGGCGCCTGGCCTTGGAATCGCTGTTGAGAATCCGTGACGCGGGCCTGGCTCCCACGCTGCAGGAACTCCTTGCCAGTCCCGACCTGCGCCGGGAAGCGCTCCGGGCGCTCGCGGCCTACGACGACCCGGCCACGCCCAATTCCATTCTCGCCGTTTATGGCGGTTTGTCGGGCACGGAAAGGCGGGAGGCTCTGAACACACTCTGTTCGCGGGTGCTGTTCGCAAAACCCCTTTTGAAGGCCGTGGGAGATGGCACCGTGCCTCCCAGGGATCTGGCGGCGGATCTGATCCGGCAGTTGCGCAACCTCAAGAACGAAGAGCTGGACACGGCCCTTGTGAAGGTCTGGGGTGTGGCGCGCGACAGCAGCGAGGATAAACAGAAGGAGATTGCCCGGTACAAACAGGTGTTCCGCGCCGGCGGATCGACTCCCGGGGACGCGGCACGCGGTCGGGGCGTGTTCGCCAGGACCTGCGCTCAATGCCACACGCTTTTTGGAACCGGCGGAAGGGTGGGACCTGATCTCACGGGTTCCAATCGCGGGGATCTTGATTATATCCTGCAGAACATGGTCGACCCGAACGCGGTGATCCCAAACGAATATCGGACTTCAACCGTGGAGACGAAGGACGACCGTGTGATCACCGGCATCATCGGACGCCAGGACGCACGCTCGGTCACGGTCTCCACCGCGGCTGAAATGATGACGCTGCCGCGCGATGAAATCGCGATCATCCGCTCGAGCGAGATCTCCATGATGCCCGAGGGATTGCTCGACAATCTGAAGGAACAGGAAGTCCGCGATCTGATTTACTATCTCTCCCGCCCCGGACAAGCGCCCCTGATCGCGAGCGCGGACACGCTGGATCTGTTTTTCAACCGGGTGGATCTGACCAACTGGGATGCCACCGAGGGCCTGTGGAAGGTTGAAAACGGAGAACTCGTCGGCCTGACCGCCACCGGCCTGCGCCAGAACGACTGGATCAAGAGTCAGATGGAGTTCGGCGATTTCCGGCTCGTCTGTTCGGTCAAACTGCAACCCAACACCGGAAACAGCGGCATCCAGTTCCGAAGCGCCGTCCTGCCCACCGGCGAGGTCAAGGGGTATCAGGCGGACGTTGGTGCCGGCTGGTGGGGCAAGCTGTACGAAGAGCACGGCCGGGCAATTCTCTGGGATCAATCAGGCGAAGCCGCCGTGAAAGAGGGAGACTGGAATGTTTACGAAATCGTCGCGGTCGGCAACCGGATCCTCACAGCCATCAACGGCAGACGGTGTGTGGACCTGAATGATCCAGAGGGTGCCGCGCGCGGGATCATCGCCCTGCAGCTGCACGCCGGCGCAGGAATGGAAGTCCGTTACAAGGACTTCACGCTGGAACTTAATCCGCAACCGACGCTGAAGACCCTGCGTTGATCCGGTTCGGACGAGGTCCGCGAAGAAACCGCCACCCCAGGAGCCGGTCTTCCCGCCCGGCCTCGTTCACCGCCTCATTCACCCGGATCCTTCGGGTGCGGCCCCTCGAACCTAGGGGTTGGTCGACGGAGTGACGTTGCGCCGAATGACCGGCAGACCTTCCATCACGGTGATGACTTCGCCGATCGAGTAATAGGTTTCCAGCGGGTATTTGCCCGGATCCTGCGATGCAACCTTCTGCATTTCGGCCACCACCTCGGACACGACGGTTTTCTGTTCGGGCGACAGCTTGGCACCCTTGACCGCCTTTTTCAGAGATTCGGCCGCCGTCGCGAAATCGCCGGAGCCAATCGCCTTGACCGCGGCGTCCACGCCGCTCTTCTGTTCCGCCGGCGCGCCTTGAAACCCGGCGGACAGTTTCGATGTGTCCAGAGAACTGCTCTTGCCGCATCCCACCAACAACAGGGTGCTTCCAATCAGGACAGTGGCAAATCGAATAAAACGTTTCATAGGCAGCTATTTTTTGACGGTTCGGATACTGCCCCGGATTCTTCGCCCACAGAAGTCCAAAGGAAAGCAGAATCTCGCCCCACCGGCGCTGGGGACGGGGAAAGGTAGCGCGAACCGTCCCGGTGAGCGTTTCCAGGATTTGGACCTTGCAGGGGGGGCGGCTCAGCGGGACGCTTCGCCCTACCGCCATTAGTTTAAGAGGATTTGGAAGGCGGGGTGGTCCGTTTGGAATGGATGTCTGCCACGGGGATGCATTCCGAGGCATGGCATCCGAAGAACGACGGTGTTTTGGAGTGCGCGCACCAGAGCGCAGCGCCGGTGCCGCTTTGGTCCCGCCCGAAGAGGCAAACCCACTCACTCCCATCAGGATCCCGATCCGTTCAAAGGCAAGCCAGGAGGAACCTCGAAATCCTCAACGCGGACATCTCCTCCCCTTAAACGAATGGCAGTGCGCTTCGCCCTGCCTCCGGGGGGCGGGGGAAGGTGGCGCGAACCGTCCCGGTGAGCGTTTCCAGGGTTTGGACCTTGCAGGGGGGGGGCGGGTCAGCGGGACGCTTCGCCCTACCGCCATTAGTTTAAGAGGATTTGGAAGGCGGGGGTGGTCCGTTTGGAATGGATGTCTGCCACGGGGATGCATTCCAGGGCATGGCATCCGAAGAACGACGGTGTTTTGTCCAGATTCGGATCACCGGCTCTCCGGCCCAAACCCTCGTTGTCTGGACGATGACCAACCTCACACACTGGGAGCCGATTGGCACGAACACGCTTTCGTCGATTCGATGGGTTGTCACCAACGCGCCGTCCGCGGGCGTGACCAACCGCTTCTTCAAAGCCATGCTCGCGCCCCCCTGGAAGGCGGCGGGGCGACGCCGTTCCTTTCCGTCGGTCCTTCAGCTCATTGCCTTGTAAATCGTCACCACTCCCATGCTGAGCGTAAGCACTCCAATAAAAAGCTTGAGACGCTCATCGTTTGCCCGATTGATGGCAACAACAGCAAACGGAACCGAAGACAGGGCACCTGCACACATGGGAATAAGGATCAGCCAGTTGATCAAACCTCCCTTCACGAGAAACAGGGTGACGGCAACAAGGCAGGTGAACGCTTCCGCAAAGGAAGTAATCCCGACAGACGCCTTGGAGTTCACCCCGCTCAGGATTTGCCCACTGGTCACCAAAGGACCATACCCACCGCCGCTGACAGCCTTGTTGAAGGAAGCCACGGTGGATAACAGAAGCATCTTCCACCTGCTATACCGGATGACCCGCTGGGAAAACAGGATCACAAAGAAACCGGACGTAAAGATGATGCATCCAATCACCATGCTGAGAACGACCTTCGGAAGACTCATCGCAATGAGCACCCCGGCTGTTACACCGGCAACACTGCCTCCGGCAAGGATGATGGCCGGGACAAAATCCCTGCCCCGAAAATTCAGTTCGACATTCCTGATGTCATTGTGAAAGAACGCCGCGGCAAACCCGCTGAGAAGCTCCGATACCAGAATCGTGGGAACAATGTCCCCGGGTTCGTACCCGAGGAACAACAGGGTCGGCGTCAGTATTGTTCCGTACCCCATTCCAAGACCGCTGTCGACCAGTTCGCAGGCGAAACAGATCCCAATGAGAACCGCTGCGGCTCCCGGTTTCATCTCGCTGTGCAGCTGGGCCCCGAGGCTGAACGCCGCGGCGACGAGCATCAGCCAGATGATGCTTTTGCGTTTGTAGGGCATTTCACCCCCCCGCCCAACCAAACCACGATTCCCTCCTTGACCGGTTGGAATTTGGAAATTGCTTGGGTGCACGGGCAGAATCCTGTTAGGGTTTGCGAAAATCAAACTTCGTTATGTCAAAAAAAATACTGATCGTCACCGACGACGCCGGTGAATCGTTTGAAATCCTCTACGCCCAGTATCGTTTTCGTGAGGCCGGGTATGAACCCGTGATTGCCGCGACGAAAAAGAAACGCCTGAACGGCGTGATTCACGATTTCGAACCGGGCTGGACCACCTACATCGAACGTCCGGGCTATCTGATCCAGGCCGACATCGCCATCTCCAAAGTCAAGCCGAAGGATTATGTCGCGATCCTGCTCATCGGCGGACGCGCCCCCGAATTCCTGCGTCACAACGAGGATCTGATCAAGATCGTCCAGAAATTCAACAGCAGCGGCAAATGGATCTTCTCGATCTGCCACGGGATCCAGATTCTTCTCGCAGCCGGGCTCGGCGAAGGCAAACGCGTCACCTGTTACTGCAACATCCGGGTTGAGGTCGAACAATGCGGCGGCACCTGGGTGGACCGACAGAGCGTGGTGGATGGGAACATCATTTCATCCCAGACGTGGGAAAGCCACGCCGAGTTTTTCCGCGACATCTTCAAGCATCTGTAATCGCAGGATGCAGCCACCGGAGCGGTCCCGGCCCTCAGGTCCGGACCGCCGTGGAACGTTTTCGGCGCGCGTCGGTTTTCACCATCCGACGCGCGTTTTCCAATGTATCAATTTCAGCGGGGGATTTGTCCTTCCGAATCCGGACGATCCGGGGAAAACGCAGGGCCAGCCCGCTGGAGTGACGTTCGCTCAATTGAACGGAATCGAACGCGACCTCCAGAACCACACCCGGCATCAGCTCCAGATAGCGCCCCTTGCGCGCAACAACAGTCTCAAGAAACTGCCGGGTCAACTCCGCAATCTCCGCGTCGGTCAGGCCGGTGCCGGATTTGCCGATCGTTCTGAGATCTCCCGAGACCTCTTCCCGGACCGCAAACGTGTAGTCGCTCAACACATGCTTCCTGCGGCCATGACCGTATTCGGCCCCCACCACCACACAGTCCAGAGTGCCAAACGCCTTCTTCAGTTTCAGCCAGGACAAGCCCCTGCGCCCGGGCGAGTAGGTGCCCCGCGGATCCTTGATCACAATGCCTTCATTGCCCCGCTCCTTCGCGGCCGAGAAAGCCGACTCGATTTCATCCACGGAACCAGCCGGGTTGACCGTGGCCAGATGAAACGACTGCAATTGTTCCAGTCTCGCGCGGCGTTCCCGGAACGGATGATCCAGGAGGCTTTCACCGGATACCCACAGAAGATCGAACGCGACAAACCGGACCGGGATTTCCTCGCTCAGAAAGAGGTCGGCTTCCTTGCGTCCCAATCGTCGTTGCAGGTCGACAAACGGCAACGCCCGTCCGCCCCGCATCGCCAGGATCTCGCCGTCCACCACGAAATCGCCCTCGATCAGGCGCGTGGCATCCACCAGCTCCAGAAACGTCGCCGTGATCTCCTTCAAATCCCGTGAGTAAAGCGACACCCGGGTGCCGACCTTGTGCAGCTGACAGCGGATGCCATCATATTTGTCTTCCACCCACAGCTTCGGAACGGTGGCTTCTCCCGGTTCCGCGTCCGCCCGATCCCAGGAGGATGCCCGCGTCCAAACCGCTTCAGCAGTCTGTTCCGCGGATGCGAGCATGAAGCGGACGGGACGAAATGCCGAAACGGTGGCTGTTTTGAGTTCTCCCCGTCTGGCCAGCAGCGCCGTTACCCCAATGTTCCCGACGATCAGGTTGGCGGTCTTGACTTCGTCGATCGGGGCTGCGAAAGCCTGCGCGATCGCTTCTTCGACCAGGCCTTCCTTGAGGCCGATGCGCAATTCCCCTGTCAGAATCTTGACCAGATATTTCGCTTCCAGCGAATCACACCGACCGAGAGCACCCGCGAGGATGGGTGTTTTGCCAAGGGAACCCCGGGCTGCGAAAAGTTGCTGCAGAACCGTGTCCACCGCCCCAAGAGACAATGTCGGACTGGACGCGGGGGATGCCTGAAGAATCTCCGAAGCGGTCTCCCCCAGGTCGCTGTGTTTCAGGTAGGCTTCTCCGAACTCGGACTGACCGAGGCCCGTGGCCAGGCAAACCGCATCCCGGATCACGGCCCATCCCAGGCGCAGCGGTTTGTTCTGGCTGGGCGGGAATGGATGCCCGGTCAACCAACTGCTCACCGGGGCCAGCAGGGACGGTTCCACGGTTCGCACGTAGTCGGCCAGGAGCTGCGTTTTTTCCAGTTTCTTCGGAGTGGCACCGATCTCGGAGCAAAGCTCTGCAAACACACGGAACAAGCCGCCCGACTCTGAAACCGGGGTTTCTGGAGGTTCCGCGCGCACCGGACGTTCGGCGAGTCTGTTGCCCCGGGCTTCCGGGTCGGGCATTGATGGGTATCGTTCCGCCTGCGCGCCGGCCAACCCGAGCGTGAGTTGTTCCTCGCGTCCCAGGGCGTGTGTGCCGTAGCCCATTTCCCGGAGCGTTTCAGCAAATTCCGTCGCAAACCCGTGCAACGTGTATACCTCCTTCGGCGAGACCTGGCGCACGAAGTCGATCAGCCCCGGAAAATCAGCATGATCGCTCAGCGGAAACGCCGCGTCGGTTCGATACCGGAAACGGCAACCGGGATCGACCGCCCACCCGGTCAGCGCCGCCGAGCGAATGGGTCCAATCGCTTTGATCACATCCGATCCAAACGCCGCCGGAGGGCAGATCACGACCCTGCCCGCGGCCGTGGAGGGATCGAGCTTCTCAAAGGGCGGAAACTCCACGCCGAACTCTCTGTAAATCGCCGTCAGTTTGTGGACCTGGGGATGCAGCATGAACGAAAACCCGGAAGCCTTCAAACCGCATAACACTTCCTGCGATTTTCCGAGCGAATAGGCAAGCAGAACCGGCACCTCATCGTTGTCCAACGTTTCCCGGCAGAACCGCACCACTCCATCCAGGATCTCGCTGGCCGCCGGAAACCGGTACCGCGGCAGACCAAACGTGGTCTCCATGATCAGGATATCCGCCGGACGCGGGTCACACAGTTCCGCCGACGCCGAGGGCCGTAGAGCGAAATCGCCGGTGTACAGCAGCGACGTCCCACGCACCTGGATCAGGGCCATGGCGCTGCCAAGGACATGCCCCGCGGGCAGAAGTGTGATGGTGAAGGGCAGCCCCCCTCTCTCGAACGAAGCCGCCTGCCCGAACGGAAGCACATGTTCCACGCGTTCCCCCGGCAGCCGGGCTCTCATGAGACGCGAGGTCGGGGCACTGAGAATCACCTCCCGATGCGCGCCAATGTGATCCGCATGCGCATGGCTCACGAACACACGTTCCTCTCCCGACTTCGGTGCGTGGGGGTCCAGCCACAGCCCCAATTCGGGCAGATGCACCCCGCCACCGTCAAAACGAATGCTGAACGCCGACATTGTGCCGCACTTTAAGCACCGAATCGTTCAAGTCAAACCGCGGTTTGATCAACTGCCTCATTGATGTCTCCGGTCAACCTCTGGCACACTCCTGGCAATGGGCATCACGCCGAAACAGTTTCAGCAGATCCAGGACCGCCTGAACGGTGCCCGCTCCTCCGCGGCAAGCGCGACCCCCGCCCGTGCCGCGGTCCGCTCGAGCGCCCCGATGATTGTCCTGGGAATCGATCCCGCACTTCGCAACACCGGCTACGGCATCATTGCCGCAACCCGGACCCGGGCCCGCGCCGTCACTTTTGGCACCATTTCGTCCCCCGCCAAATGGGAACGCTCCCGTTGCCTGCTCAACATCGCGGACTCCCTGCGCAAGGTGCTCAGGGAACACCCGGCCGAAGTCTGCGTGATCGAGAGCCTGTTCTACGCCCAAAACCTTCAAACCGCACTGATCATGGGCGAGGCCCGGGGCGCCAGCCTGGTCGCCGTCGCCGAGGCCGGACTGGAGATTTACGAAATGGCCCCCCGGCGGGTCAAGCAGGCCATCGTGGGATACGGTGGCGCGCAAAAACTGGCTGTCGCCAAGATGGTCCAGCGCATGCTGGCTCTCGATGAAACTCCCGCGCCCGACGCGGCGGATGCCCTCGCCCTTGCTCTCACACACGCCCAGACCGTGGGAAGAGGCTTGCTCGCAACCCCCAAACGTCTCTGATCCCCCGCTCATGATCACATTCCTCCATGGGAAACTCGTCGATGCACTTCCAACCCAGGTCACCGTCGATGTCAACGGTGTCGGATACGAGGTGCTGATCCCCCTCTCGTCGTTTGACAAACTTCCCGCCCCCGGCGGCGCGGTCCGGTTGCTGACCCACCTGGCCATTCGCGAGGATGCTCATGTGCTGTACGGTTTCATGACACCGCAGGAGCGGGAGCTGTTCCGTCTGTTAATCCACTCCGTCAGCGGGATCGGACCCAAGATTGCCCTCAACGTGCTCAGCGGAATGAACGTCACCACCTTTCGTGGCGCCGTGGCCAACAGCGATACCAAGGCGCTGTCCCAGATTTCGGGGGTCGGAAAAAAAACCGCCGAGCGCATCGTTGTCGAGCTCCGCGACAAGATCGGCGCAGTCGGTTCCTGGGAAGCCAGCAGCGCCGGACGCAGCCTGTCCCTCGACGAACAAAAACTCGGGGACGCCACCCGGGCCCTGATCGCTCTGGGTTTCAAACAGGCCGAGGCGCAGGAATCCGTGCGCGGCGCGCTCGCCATGCTGGGCACCGAAGCAGGCATTGAAGATTTGGTACGGGCATGCCTCAAGAAAACCAAATGATGGAGACCTCCGCTCGGAACACTTCCCGGGTCGTCGTTCCGCACGCGGTCCGCTGGCACGGCCGGCTCGCCGCCGGACTGATCACAGCGGCCTTGCGCTCCATGGCGGCATCCCTCCGGTTTCATGTCGTGGATCCCATCGGATTGACCACGGGAGGGCACCCGAAGAACCTCATCATGATCACCTGGCACAACCGCCTGGCACTGGCTTTGTCCGTGTACACGCGGTTCATCGCCCCGCCCTATCCCGGACGCCGCATGGCCGCGATGGTCAGCGCGAGCCGGGACGGCGGCCTTCTGGCGCGCGTCCTCGAGAATTTCGGCGTGCAACCCGTGCGCGGTTCCAGCAGTCGCCGGGGCCCGCAGGCGCTGCGCGAACTCAAAACCTGGGCCGATCGCGGCCTGGACATCTCCCTCACACCCGACGGACCGCGCGGACCGTGTTACTCCATGCAGGACGGCGTGCTCGCGCTGGCACAGGTCACAGGAATCCCGATCGTCACCGTCGCTGTCAACTTCCGACCCAAGATAACGCTCAAGAGCTGGGACCGGTTCCAGGTCCCGATCCCGCTCGGCCGCTGTGAGATCGTTTTCGGCGAACCCCTGATGATTCCCCGAAGAATCTCCACGGAAGACCGGGCCGAACTCCGGGCGACCCTGCGGGAACGTTTGCTGCGGGACACGCGGGACTGAGATCCGGCATCCACCGGGTCCCCGGCTTCAGCGTTGGTAGTGCCGGTAACGATCAAGCACGGCGGTGATGTAACGGCGTGTGCCCGGGTAATCCATCTGACTGAGGAACACGCTGCTGTTGGTGCGTCCCTGCCCCGTCATCCACCGCAGAACATGCGTGCGCCCCGCATTGTAGTCCGCCAGGGCATACGGCAGTGGTTTGTCCGTCGTCTCCTGGTAACGTTTGATCAGCTTGGCCAGATACCAGGCGCCCGCCAGGGTGTTGGTGCCCGGATCAATCAACGTTTCGTGCTCGAAAACCTTCAGTTTCTCAGCTTCGGCCCATTCGCTTGCGGCAGGACTTCGCACCTGCATCAAGCCGATCTCCCCGGCCGTGCCGCGCGCAGCGGCCTTAAACCGGCTCTCCTGCCAGACCACAGCCTTGATCAGCGCGGAATTGATCGAATACCGCCTGGCTGCGGCAAGGATCACCGCGTCGTATCTCTTTTCGCCGCGCCTCCCAAGCCACCAGTACATGCCGACCCCGTCACAGATCAAAACCGCAAGCAGGATCCAGAACCATCGCTTTCGCACCGGCACCATGCTGCCTGAGCCGGGCATGCCGTTCCAGCAACTTCTTGCGGTGGGGGGGATTTGGAATGGTGCGACAGCTCTTGGAGTGCGCCTGTCCTCTCTGGCGCTTTTTCCCCAGGGAAGTTTTGAGGCAGCCTGCTTGGAACGGAAGTTTCGGAACTTCGCACGCTCCGGTGGGAAAGCGGTAGCGGACTCTGCACTCCATGACGCTTCGCGAATGCCGGGCCATGCTACCAATCCGTCTTTCACAGCATTTTGATGAGTGTGGTGGAGGCGTGCAGAATAGGATTTTGGGTAGGTCAAACGCGTTTCCCGGTAATTGAACCAAACCGGTGACCGCCCCAGGAAATCCAGTTCCCAGAACCGCACATTTGCTCTACGCTGGCGCCATGCAACGTCATTCACCCCCAAGTTTCCTCCTCGCGAGCCTCTGTCTTTTGAGTCTGCTCGGTCCGCTGTGGGCTCAGGAACCTTCGCCCGACCGGCGCGCACTGATCGAGCGCGCCGCGAGGGTCACGCCCAGCGAACGACAGATCGCCTGGCAACGCCGCGAATTCATCGGCTTCGTACATTTCGGACCCAATACATTCACCGATCGCTCCTGGGGAACCGGCACGGAAAACCCCTCCATTTTCAACCCAACCGCTCTGGATTGCCGGCAATGGGTGCGTGCATTCAAGGACGCCGGCATGACCCAGGTGATCGTCACCGCCAAACACCACGACGGATTCTGCCTCTGGCCCAGCCGGTTCACCGCTCATTCGGTCCGGAACGCGCCCTGGCGCGACGGCCAGGGGGACGTGCTGCGCGAGCTGGCCGAAGCCTGCCGCGAGGCCGGACTCAAACTCGGCGTCTACCTTTCGCCCGCCGACCTGAACGCCATGGAAACGGGGCTGTACGGCCGCACGGGCGAACGGGCGCGGGTCATCCCCACGCCGGTACCGGGCTGGACCCCTCAGAGCACCGTCCAGTTCAAGGGGAACTGGGACGATTACAACACCTATTTCATGAACCAGCTGTACGAGCTGCTGACGGAGTACGGCGAAATCAGCGAAGTCTGGTTCGACGGTGCCAACCCCAAACCCGGCACCGGTCAAACCTATGCCTACGCCGATTGGTATCGCCTGATCCGGGCGCTGCAACCCACTGCGGTCATCTTCGGCAAGGGCCCCGATGTGCGCTGGTGTGGCAATGAGGCCGGCCGGGGCCGCACGAGCGAATGGAGCGTGATCCCGCTGCCTGTCCGGACCGGAGAGTTCACCTGGCCCGACATGACAGGTGCCGACCTGGGCAGCCTGGACAAATTGAGCGGCGCTCCCTTCCTGCACTGGTACCCGAGTGAAGTGGACGTCTCGATCCGGCCGGAATGGTTCTGGCATGCCAGGGAGGATGACAAGGTCAAGAGCCTGGAACAGTTGATGGGCATCTACCATGCGTCCGTGGGCAACAATTCGGTTCTGCTGCTCAACGTGCCGCCGGACCAACGGGGGCTCATCCATGAAAACGACGTCAAACGCCTCAGCCTCTTTGGCCGGTTGCTGCGCCAAACCTTCGCAGAGAACCTGGCCCAGGGCGCGCAGGCCACCGCCTCGGCCACCCGGGAACAGGCATCGGAATACGCGGCCTTCACCACGCTGGACGGCGACCCGGACAGTTACTGGACCACCGAAGACTGGCAGACACAGGCGGAAATCGTATATCATCTGCCCGCACCGAAACGGTTCAACCTCGTCATGCTCCAGGAAGCCCTGCGCCGGGGCCAGCGCATCGAGTCCTTCGCTGTGGACGCCTGGGTCGGCGGCTCCTGGCGCGAGATCGCAGCCGGCACCACGGTCGGACACAAACGCCTGGCGCATTTCCCCGAAATCGAATCGGACCGCGTCCGTGTCCGGATCCTGGGGGCGCGACTGAGTCCCACCCTGTCGGAGTTCGGCCTGTTCCTGCAGCCGGAGGTCAGCACATTCGAAGAGGCCGCACGGGCGACCCCGGCCCCGATTGCGTTTCACGAGGGCGGGAAGATCCTGTTCCTGGGCGACAGCATCACCTACAGCGGTCAGTATGTCGATTATGTCGATGCGGCGCTGCGCACTCTCAAACCCGGATTAAAGGTCGAGATCCTCAACCTCGGATTGCCCAGTGAAACGGTCTCCGGTCTTTCCGAACCCGGACACGCGGGTGGCACCTTTCCGCGACCCGATCTGCACGAGCGCCTGGACCGCGTGCTCGCAGCGGTGAAACCGGACGTTGTGTTTGCCTGCTACGGCATGAATGACGGAATTTATTACCCGCTCGGCGAGGACCGGTTTCAGAGCTTTCAACAGGGCATCCTGCGCCTCAGGGAAAAGGTGGAGGCAACCGGGGCACGATTGATTCACCTCACGCCGCCCACGTTTGACCCGGTGCCGATTCAGGGACGAACACTCCCGGCCGGCCGCGACGAATATCGTCAGCCCTACGAAGGTTACAACACCGTGCTGGACCGGTACTCGGAATGGCTGCTGGACCAACGGTCCAAGGGCTGGGCGGTCATCGACATTCACGGTCCGATGAACGAGCACCTGGCAAACCGCCGCCGCACCCAACCCGGTTTCCAGTTCGCCGGCGACGGCGTGCATGCCAACCCCACAGGACACTGGCTGATGGCACGCGGGGTGTTGGACACCCTCGGCATCCATCCTTCCGGAGCGATCGCCGAGCTGGATCTCGCCCGGAACCCGGCGGCCACCGCTCCGGATGGCACCGGACTCAACTGGGAACTGCGCCTGCCGATGCCCATGGATCCCGCCTGGGATCCGGAATCCGTGACAACGGCGGAAATGCTGCAGCCGGTGCGTTTCGTGGCGCACAACGGATCCTCACCCTTCTACAATCTGTTTGAAGGCGACACCCGGCTCGCAACAGTCTCGCGCGAAGAGCTGGAGGCGGGCATCGACCTTCGCCGGTTCCCCGGCCTGACGACCTCCAAACGCGGGGTCGATTGGTTGCAACTGGTTCGGGAGCGGAACAACGTCCTTCGCGACGCATGGCTCAAGGCGGTGGGTCACAAACGCCCGGGCATGGGCGCCGGCCTGCCAATCGGAGAAGCCGAACTCAAGGCGCAGGAGTTGCTCGGGCAAATCAAAACACTTCAGGAACCGGTCACGCTCCGCCTGCGGCTCACCCCCGCTGCAGCCGCTTTCCCCGGCAAACGCTCCGAATGGAACGGCTACGACCGCTTCGACTTCACAGTCGGCGGCAAACCGGTGCTGGTGGTCGCACCCAGGGAACCGGCACCCAACCGCCCCTGGGTCTGGCACGGGGAGTTCTTCGGACACAAACCCGCGCCGGACATCGCCCTGCTCGGCAAGGGATTTTATATCGTTTACATGAGCGTGCCCGACATGCTGGGCTGCCCGGACGCGGTCGGGTCCTGGAACCTGCTTTACGAAGAACTCACCGTCCGCCACGGCTTCGCGCGCAAGGCAGCGCTGGTCGGCCTGAGCCGCGGCGGGCTTTACTGCTACAACTGGGCGTCGGCCAATCCGGACAAGGTGGCCTGCATTTACGGGGACGCACCGGTCTGCGATTTCAAAAGCTGGCCGGGCGGCAAGGGCAAGGGTCCGGGAAGCAAACGCGACTGGGATCTGGTGCTGTCCCAGTACCATTTTGCGAACGAAGCCCAGGCCATGGCCTATGGGGGCAATCCGGTGGATCGTTTGGAACCGCTGGCCAAAGCCGGCGTTCCCCTCCTGCACGTTTACGGCGATGCCGATGAAGTGGTGCCGTGGGAAGAAAACACGGGGCTGCTCGCCGAGAGGTATCGCGCACTGGGGGGATCGATTCAACTGATCGGCAAGCCGGGCGTCCGCCATCACCCCCATGGGCTCGAAGATTCCACTCCGATCATTGATTTTATTCTCAGGAACAGCCCGTAGCCGCTCTGGAACCGATTGGATTGAGATTGCCGCTGGATCGGGATGGTGTTAATGATCGGCTTCGGAATTCACTGTTTTTAAGAAGCCAACTCATGGTCGATTGGAATATTCAATCCCGCTCGGAAGCGTGCGAGACATGCCAGAAGCCCTTTGTCGACAAGGAAGCCTTTCACACGCTCCTGTTCGAGACCAAGGGATCCCACAAACGGTCCGATGTCTGTGACAGCTGCTGGAAAGAACAGCACGGCCAGGGTGCCACCGATCGCAAAGGATTTGTCTCCTGCTGGCAAAGCGTGTTCACCGTGCCGCCGCCCCGCCCGCCCGAAGCGATCCAGAAGGACACCGCCGAATCACTGCTGCGAAAGCTTTTTGAAAAGCAGGACCCCCAGCATGCTGCGGCCATGTTCATCCTGGCCGTCATGCTTGAGCGCAAGCGTTTGCTCAAGGTCAAGGCCCAGCTCACCGAGGAGGGACACCGCGTCTTCGTTTACGAGCATGCCAAAACCGGCGACCTCTACCGCATCACGGATCCCAATCTCCAGCTGGCGCAATTGGAAAAGGTGCAGCGGGATGTCGCCCAATTGCTCGAAACCGGACTTCAGACTCCGGAAACCGCCCCAAGCCCTCCAGCCAGCGAAGCAACCGAAACCACGGATTCAGGAGAAGCCGCTGCGGAGGATACCCACACGGAAACCTCCCCGGAACAACAGCCCGAACCTCAAGAGCCGATCGCTGGCTGATCAAGCCTGTGGCTGACCTTGACGCACTTCAGACCCGGATCAGTTACCGTTTCAAGGACCTGGACCTTCTGCGCCTGGCGCTGACCCACCCCTCGGTGGTCCGCGAGAAGGACTCCCCTCTGGAACATAACCAGCGCCTTGAGTTTCTCGGCGACGCCGTTCTTCAGTTGGTTCTAACCGACGTCTTGTACAGCGGATTCCCGAACTACGGAGAAGGCCCTCTCACGAAGGCCCGGGCCTGCCTGGTCAACGGTAAATCTCTGGCTGAACACAGCACCGCCCTGGGCCTCGGGGAGTATCTGATGCTCAGCCGCGGTGAAGATCTGACCCATGGCCGCGAGCGGCCTTCGACATTGGCCGACACTTTTGAGGCCTTGGTGGGTGCAATTTTTCTGGACGGCGGATTCGAGACGGCCGCCCTGTTCGTCCGGGGCCGTTTTGCCCCCCTCCTTGCGGAACTCCGGGTTCTGCCAACACTCGACAATCCAAAGGGGGAACTGCAGGAAAAACTCCAGGCCAATCTGCCCGAAGCACCCCGATACCGCCTCGTGTCCGTATCCGGTCCCGACCACGACCGGGTGTTTGAGTGCGCCGTCTTTCACCAGCAGACGGAACTGGGCCGCGGCTCCGGCAAGAGCAAGAAGCAAGCGGAAAGCCAGGCCGCCATCGACGCCCTTTCGAAACTCGGCGATCTGCCTCCGGAATGAGCTGCCCTGGTGCCCGGGCTGCGCGTCCGATCACCCGGCCTCCAGGACGAGGGACCAAATCCCCGCCTCACCGAAATAGAGCAGTCGCTTCCCGACGGGATCGTAGCACCCCATATGAGCCCCATACTTCCCGGTAGGAACGGTTCCCACGGACAATGCCTCAACGAAACCCCTGTCGGTTCCAGGCCGGTAAACGTGTACCCGGGCCGGTGTGTCATGCGGATCGGTTACTATGGTTTGTTGGGCCACGACAAGGGCGTTCATCGGAGGAAAGAAGAGAAGTGAGTTCAGCGATGCCAGCTCGAGCCCGGGCAGAGGCACCAGATTCGTCCATGAATTCGAAATGAAATCAAAGCTCCACAGATCGCCAAGCAGGTTAAAATGCCCTGTGAAATATTTGAAACGTGGATCCCGCTTGCCTTGATCACCGCTGGCGTTGCCTTGTCCTCCGAAGAGAAACATCTGGGGTTTTTCCGTGTGCCCCACGAGTTTCGGGCCGTTACGGCCCCACGGCTGGGGTTCCGGCGATTCCATCTGGACCCATTCTCTTCGTACCGCGTCGAATTCCGAGCGCCGGTTGTGTACACGGTACCAGCCGTACCCACCCATCACGCCAAGGCGCTGGGTGACCGGATTCCAGTAGGTTGCGTTGCCCGTATTCAGATCCGACTTTGTTTCTTCCCCCATTTTCTCAAGTTCCCCGGTTCGCGGATCAAATCTCCACACATAACCGAGCGCGCCCTCCAGGCGCCATAATGTGCGTTCGACCGGATGCAAATGCCATCGATCGTTCTCACTTATTGAGACAAAGGGTGCCTCAATTTTCTTAACCGTTGTTTGCAGGGTTCGCAGATCGATCGTGTAAAACAGACATCCGGCGGGCGCCACAAACAACGTGTAAATCCGCTGGTCGATGGCATCGACGGACATCGGATGCGGGTTCAGCCGGTCGGGCATGTGATCCCATGTGCGGACCTTCTCCCAACGGGCCACCAACTGGGTTGCACGGCGGCGTTGGTGCAGGTGCAGCGCACCCCAGCCACCGAGCGATGCCGTCGCCGCTCCCGCAAAAACTCCCGCAATCCAGCGCCGCCGACTCCCGCCTTTCGGGACCGGATCGAGAAGTTCGACGAGTCCGGCCCGAAACTCCTGCGCGTCCGCAAAACGTTGCTTGGCATCCGAATGACAGGCCCGCAACAGCAGCGCATTGAGTCCGTTGCCGCACACTGCCCAGTCTGGATCCTCAAGGACCAGTTTCGGGAGGGACGGAAATTCAAGCCGATCGCTCCCCGTCCAAAGCTCGTAGAGCGTTTTTCCAAGCGCAAACAGATCCGCAGTGGAATCCGCTCCGCCACTGGTCGGCTGGAAACCTTCGGTACCCTGAAAATTGAACGGTCGACCCGGCTCCGAGACCAGGCCATAATCCCCGAGTTGCGGGGTGCCGTCCACAATCAGGATGTTCCCCGGCTTGATGTCGCGGTGAACCAGTCCCGCCTGATGCAGCCGTTCGATCGCGTCGCACAACGACACCCCCACTCGCAGGGTCGCCTGAACTCCAAGCGGACCGCGTTCGATCACCCGCAACCGAAGCGTCTGGGGTGTGTACAGGAATGGATCGGCAGGAAACGCGCCGTCCAGATGGTCCGCCAGCGGAAAGGATTCCCACAGCCAGGTCTTGTCCGCCAGAAGCCCGCAATCGAGCATCGTGAGAAGCGATTCGTGTTCCGTGAGCTTCTGCAGCCGCCGATGGCGCGCAAGCACCTCCTCCGGATCCACCTCGCCCGTAATCTTCATGCGCTTCACGACCCTGTACCCGCCTCCCGGCACGGAAGTCAGGGCCACGGTCGTCGTGTTCCGTTCGGAAAGCAGCCGGACATAGGAATAGCCATCCGGCAGAGCCGGAATCGGATCGTTGGGTTGCGTGTCGTTCATTCGGTTTCCCGCCCTGGCAGCTCGTTAAAAAAGTAGGAGCCGACGTCAGGAGGCTCTAAAATATCCAAAGATTCCGAAGCAATCAGAGTCTCGTGACCTCGCCTCCTGCAAGGTCTGGATTTTTTAACGGAATCCCAGGGCATGTCCAGGCTGTGTTCCTTCATCGCTGTGTTAAAATCTCGCACCTGCTCCTAAAGCATGGTGAATACTCTCAAGAGTTACCCGGATGGAGTGGCAGCGCCAGCGAAAAATCGGGTGCTGAGACCGGTTCAGCGGGACGCTTTGAATTTCGGAGCAAGGCCCGCTCCCGCCCGGAAATTACGTCGCATCCCCGGGCTCCTCGCCGTGCGCGATGCGGCGTTCGAGTGCTCGGCGCATTTCATCCGTGATCGCTGGATCACCCTTCGAAAGCAACCACTGCCAGGCATCGTTGATGGTTTGAATCTGCCCGTCCAACTGCGCTTCATAAGCCGCCGTCAGCAGGCGACCAATCCTCGGCCCCGGAGGCATTCCGAGCGCTACCAGTTCGCGCCCGTTCAGAATGGGTCCCGGCGCGTTGCTCTGGATCTTCAATTCAGCCGCGAGTTGGCAGAGCCGCACGATCGATTCCGGAATGACTCGCGGACGCGGCGGTCGCCCGAAACGATCCGCCGTCATGAGGACGCTGAGATCGCGAATGTTCTCCGGTTCCAGCCGGCGCGAAAGCCGGCGCACCGATCGTTCGGTAAGCCCCTGAAGGTCCGCCATATGGCAGCGCACCAGCGGGAGCACCCGGTTGATGATCGCCCGTGGAACTCCGATCCGCTCCAGGAACTGTTCCGCAATCGGGACACCCGCTTCGTCGTGACCGGGCGACACGATTCGTTCACGTCCCTCTTTGGCTTCCCGCCGTGTGGTCGCCGGTTTGCCAAAGTCGTGGGCGAGCACAGCCAGCAGAAGCACGATTCGGGTTTCGGAATCCGCAGCACGCCATTCCTCCAGCTCCACCAGGGCATCGCAACAGTGGCAGGTGTGCACAAACACATCCCCCTCCGGATGCCACTCCGGATCCTGGGAGGTGGACCGAAGCGCGTCCAGTTCGGGGAACTGGGAAATCCAGTGGGTTTGTTCCAGGAATCGTAATCCGAGCGACGGAACCTCGCTTTCGCCCGCCCACTTGAGCCATTCCTCCCGGACCCGTTCGACCGCGAGTTCGCTGTAGCGCGCTGCCATGGGCCGACAAAGCGCCACGGTCTCCGCCGACGCGGTGAGTCGGAAGCGCGCGGCAAACTGCATGCCCCGGAGCACACGGAGGGGATCCTCCCCAAACGCATCACTCGTATGCCTCAGGACGCCTCGCCGGAGATCGTCCTCACCCCCAAAAAAATCAAGCAACTGATCGGAACGCGGATCGAACATCATCGCGTTGATGGTAAAATCCCGGCGTGCCGCCGCTTCCTTGGGAGTAATGCCGGGATCGAACGTCACTACAAATCCCTTGTGCCCGGGACCCGTTTTCGAGTCCCTGCGCGGGACGGAAAAATCGACGTTCACTCCGGAAGGCGTCCGGAGTTTGAGCACTCCGAACGAACGCCCCACCCGATCGATCCTGCCGCGTGATGCCAGCGCAGCCTCGAGGGCGTCGAACGAAATCCCGAAGACCTCGACATCAAAATCCGTGCTGCGCCTGCCGAGCAACTGATCACGCACACACCCGCCCACCAGATAGGCGCGCCCGAGTGCGGGATTACCCTTGAGGATCGCCGTGAGTTCGTCTGGAATAAAACCCGACATTCGGTCTACGTTCCATCCGGACGTGTCGAGTGGCATATGGTTTGAGGGTTGTTCCGGGGAACCGGCACCCCGCCTCGAGACAGCAATCCGCCGCCCCGCCCCGGGAAAAGCCGCGACACAATCAGGTTCCCTTCGGGTCGGCGGAGTCTCCCGCGCAGGCGTTCAGTGCGGCCTGCGTCCGCAAGAACTGTTCCCGCGCGCGATCCAGATACTCGAGCACCTCGTCCGCATACCCATCCACCGAGGCAGACCAGACACGATTCAGATACCGCTCTCCGGCGGCGAACTCGTTCATCACACCGGCATACGCCTCCAGTCCGTGATGTTGAGTGATCGCATGCCGTCCCTCGGCAAACTGTTCGAGGTCGGACCGGAACAACCGGTCGATTCGGGAATGCCACTCGCGGACCGGCACGCCTGCCTGCTCGGCCTTCAGAGCGTTCAACGCTCCCACAATCCGACCGATGCTTCCGGTGAGCACGCTTAAATCGCCGACCGTTGCGGCTTCGCTCCGGGCAGTCCGAGCACCCCCGACCCGCGCCATCACCACACCCGCCATCGCCACAATCAGACTTGGGAAATACAGGGCCCATGGCACGGTATTTCCCTTGGTCTGAACGGAAACCAAGGACCCGGCCAGGAACCCGATGCCGATCAAGCCGTAGGCAAACAGTTTCACCCGGCACCTCCTCCGCTCGAAATCACGTTGTAAACAGCGCTTCCCACACCAATCAGCGCCTCCCCCACGATCAATCCCGCGGCGACCGGAATGCCGACATCCTCGCTGAACACCGAGCCTTTCCACCGATCCAGACCCAACCGGAGCACGGTGCCGATGGTATAGGTGAGCACGATGTCAAACGGCAGATAGAAACCCAGTCCCACCAGCACGCCGAGCCCGCCGATTCCGCTGGTGCTCAGCAGAGCCCCCAGGCCCGCGCCGGCAATATATTTCTGAGTGGGCACATCGCCCCCCAGAATTCCCTGGATCACACTCGCCAGTGCCTGTCCCTGCGGTGCCGGGTATTTCTCCCCGCCCAACGGCGAATCCTTGTGCAGCCAGAAAAGCAGCCACATGATCAGAATCGGTCCGATCCACGAACCGAGCAACTGGGCGATCTGCTGCATCCGGGGAGTCGCGCCCACCAGATACCCCGTCTTGAGATCGAGCATCAGATCGGTGGCCTGCGACATGGCCACACAGGCCGCCGCACCAACAATCACCGCAGCCATCACCGTCTGGCGGTCCCCCAGTCCACTCCCGACGAAGATCAGGATCGTGATGGCGATGAGCGTCATTCCGGACAAGGGCGACCAGTTGGTCCGGCCGATGCACTCGGATAGAATCACTCCGGCCATCCAGATCCAGAGCGTGCCCAGGACCGCCATCGCGGCCCCGCGCCAGAACGTCATTCCCGGCACGGCCAGTTCCGAGATCGTGAGCAACACCCCGAACGCGGCAACCACCGCGATGTAGAGCGCCCGGATCGGCAGCTCATCGCGGGACACCGCCGACTGGGTTTTCGACGCCTGATGCATGCTCCGCACCGCGTTGAACATCAGCGGAAGGGCAAGCACCACACCGGTCAACGCCCCGCCGATCAGCATCCCGATGCCCACGGGCCGAAAGAGCGAGCTCTGGAGATAACGCGCCATCCCCACGCCGGCCGTTTCCAGTTCCTGCGCCGATGGAAGCAGGCCCTGCAGGTTCAGGATCGGCGCGAGCACCCAGTAACAGGCGTAACCGCCCACCACAAAATACAGCCCGCCGCCGCCCGACAAAAATCCGACGCCGACGGTCATCAGCGAGAGGTACCAAACGCCGTTCATGTAATCGGGCATGCCGATCCACGACCCGAGCGGAACCGAATCCCAGTGGGTTGCCAGGCTGAGGGCATGCACCGCGCCACTGATCACCGCACCCCCGACCAGCAGCCAGGCCTTGTGCATCCCGGCCCCGGGCGACTTGAGAATGGCCGCCACGGCGATTCCTCCCGGGAACGGCAGCCGCTCAAAATCAATCATCTGCTTGCGAAGCGGTATGATGAAGGCTATGCCCAGAACAGCGCCCGCCATGCATCCCAGTACCGTCAATGGAATGTTGAAGTCCGTGTAGTCGAGAATGAACAACGCAGGCAGGGAGAACACCATCCCGGATGAAGCCGCGTTCACGGAACTGGCCAGGCTCTGATTGATGTTGTTTTCGACAATGCTGGAGCGGCCCATCAGACCACGCAGAATTCCGAATCCCAGGATCGCCGCCAGTTCCGAGCCTTCAATCGAAAACCCCAGTTTCAGGCTCGCATAGCCGATGCTCAAGGCAATGAGCGATCCCAGCAGATAACCCACCAGCACCCCGGGCCAGGTCAGCTCGGGGTAGGGACCACGTCGTATCGGGCGTGTATCGCTCATGCGCGGCTCCTGTTGTCCTTTGTTGCTGCCATCTGGTTTGCCTCGCTCATAGCAGGGTTGCCGTGTCGGGCCAAGCATTAACACAGGAACGCGGAAAAATGAATCACGGCCACTCGCCTTGCTCAGACAAGCACTCACCCGGTCCTCTCGCGGGCGCCCGCCGTGTCAAGCTTCGGACGAAGGAAGCGCGGTGCGACGGTTAAACGCCACCACCTCGTCGTACGTGACCCCGGTGCCGCCAAAAATATCGAGCGCCGATCCGATCGTCAGGTCGACCCTGCCCCCTCCCGCACGGGTGACCTCCTCGAGGTCTTCAAGAGAACGCGCGCCTCCGGCGTAGGTCGTCGGAATGGGGGTCCACTTGCCGAGCATCTCGACCAGGGTTCGGTCGATTCCCTGGCAGAGCCCCTCGACATCCACCGCGTGAATCAAAAACTCGGCGCACTCGGCGCCGAGCGATTCCAGGGTCTGCCGGGTGACGCGCAGATCCGTGAACTTCTGCCATCGGTCCGTCACCACAAAATAATCGTCGCCCCTGCGCCGGCAACTCAGGTCGAGCACCAGGCGCTCCCTGCCCACCGCGGCAATCATCGCGCTCAACCGCTCCCTGTCCAACGCTCCGTTCCGAAAGACCCACGAGGTCACAATCACATGCGATGCCCCGGCATCCAGAAAACCTCGGGCGTTCTCCGCATCAATGCCTCCGCCCACCTGCAGCCCGCCCGGATACGCTCCAAGCGCCTCCAAGGCGGCGTCCCGATTTCCGGGCCCCAACATGATGACATGCCCGCCTGTCAACCCATGCCTTCGGTAAAGATCCGCGTACCAACCGCTCGGGCGTTCCGCCACAAAATTGGTCCGCACCTGGGATCGATCCTCACCGAGAGTGCCTCCGACAATCTGTTTCACCTTTCCTTCGTGCAGGTCGATGCAGGGTCTGAACATAATCGGGCGCTTTCAGGCAAGGGTCACGGGTCAGGGTGCCTCGCGCACCGCTTCCAATGGAAACTCCTGGCGGGTGCCAATCCTGGCTGTGCCCTGGATCCGCCCATTCCCCAGAATGCCACCCGGATCCGGAGAACCAGCCGGGCCACGCCCGGTCGGCCTGATTGCCGAACCGACCACGCTCCCCGTCAACACCACCGGTTGATTCAGACTTCGGCTCCGACCCGTCACACGGAATCCGAACGTCGGCCCGGACTCCGATGGATCCGCCCCGACCGTCCCCCCCGCCGTCTTGCCTGCGGTCCTGTCCATACCCTCATCAGTCAGGATGGTTCCGGTGTAGACGGAACCGTCTGCGTCGATGATTCGAAGGGTGCTCCCCTGAACGACGGCCTCAAACGATTGAAGAATCTCCGGGTAAGGAGGGGAATTGAAGTTCCGACGGTAACGGTCGCTGGTATTGCGCCTGGCAAACGAAACGGTGGTCGCTTCGGACAGCGGCGCAGCCACGGCCGACAGCCCAGCTTCCACCCTCGCTGATCCTGACTGCGCCAGCTCCAGTTTTGCGTCCGATACCAATTCGCCACCGGTCCCAGTTGTCGGCAGCGCGGAATTGGCCACGATCGCCTGAGGGAGCGCGGGAGCTGTCGGCTCGGTCGCGATGGAGTCCGCCTGCGGCTTCGCGCGCAAACGTTCGGTTCCCGCGACAGGTTCGGAAGTGACCGGTGCCGGTGCCGCGGCAAATCGATTCTGTTTCTCCCGTATCCCCGGTGATTCTGCTGCGGGCGTGGCGGGTGCCTGGACAGGAACTCCCCGAGTCTCCATCTCGGACAGGAGCCTCTGCGGTTCCAACACCCCGGAGCGTCCGGAATCCAGCGGTTTTTCCGGTGCCGAAAACGCCGCTTTGTCCGCATCTTCGAGGTTCAACCGATTCACCTGGGTGGCCCCCGTCGCAGGGCCGGAAGGAGCGCTCCGGGTCGAAGAATCCCTGGCTACCTGGAACGATTGCTTGGAACTCCCGGTGCCGGAGTTCCAGAACACAGCGACCATGAGCAGGCCAAGAATCGCCGCGCCGAAGGCAAACCGGGGCCAGAGCGCGAGAATCCACCCGAAATTGGAGGGCCGTTCGGCGGCGGACTCGAATGTCCGGCGGATTTCGGACTGCAGCTGTGCGCGCATCGGCGAGGGCATGCCCGTGTCTGAAGGTGCCCTTTCCCGGCGTTTTCGCGCGTATTCGCGCAGCAATTTTTCCGCTCGATGTTCCGGATTGGCGGCCATGGTGTGTTAGACGGGAAACGACGCACAATTCTCGCGCTTAAAAACTTCGCGAGCCACCGCCTCGAATCGTCTGAGGCATTTGCTCAGACGGGAACTGACGGTTTTGGGGTTCATCTGCAGTGCCAGCGCGATCTCTTCATAACTCAGATCACCGAAATAGCGCAGCTCGATCACTTCCCGGCACGGATCACCCAGATCATCCAGAGCGCGCCGCACGAGTGTCAGCTGTTCGTCCTGAAGAAGACGGGCGTCGGGCCCCGGGGCATGGGAAGGTGGATCGGCGGTGATCCCTGTCTCCGGGTCTTCGGCCTGCAACGAAACGGTTGTCTGCCCCCCTCCGCGCTTGGCCGCGCGCTGCCGTTCCAGATAATCCCGGGTCTTGTTGGCCGCAATCCGGAACAGCCAGGTCTGAAACCGGCTGCCGCCCTTGAAGGAATCGAGACTTTTGATGACCGCGAGAAACGTCTCCTGGCAGATCTCCTCCATATCTTCCTGGGAAAGCGCCGGACCCAGTTGAAACACGAACCGGCCGGCCGGTCCATAATGTTCCGAAAACAGGGCGTCCCATGCCCCCGCATCGCCGCGGCGGCATCGGACCAACAGTTCGGTTTCACTCTCGGGGTTCATACAAACCGGCAATACACCGCTCATCTTAACCGGATCAGACGCCGGGTCAACGTCAGCCGTCGGTGACAGAAGCGGGCGGCTGTCGCAGCGCGACAGACTCCACCCTCTTCGGCTGCTGCCTCCATTGCGGTTCACTGTTGCACCGAATTCCTTCGCAGGTGGGCATTGTTGCGCTGCGACAATCCCGTCCGCGTCCAGCGGACGGCCCCGGCAGTGTCACACCTTGGCTTCGTTGCACCGCCATTCGTTTAAGCTATTCGGAGGGCGAATCCGTCCCGGTGAGCCGACAAGCGGCCGAGGGGGACGGGGAAAGGTAGCGCGAACCGTCCCGGTGAGCGGTTTCGGCAATCCGCCTTCGGACGAGCCGCGGCTCAGCGAGGACGCTTCGCCCTACCGCCGAGGGGGACGGGGAAAGGTAGCGCGAACCGTCCCGGTGAGCGGTTTCGGCAATCCGCCTTCGGACGAGCCTCGGCTCAGCGAGGACGCTTCGCCCTACCGCCGAGGGGGACGGGGAAAGGTGGCGCGAACCGTCCCGGTGAGCGGTTTCGGCAATCCGCCTTCGGACGAGCCGCGGCTCAGCGAGGACGCTTCGCCCTACCGCCGAGGGGGACGGGGAAAGGTGGCGCGAACCGCCCCGGTG
>JAIPJX010000214.1 GCA_021733945.1 Verrucomicrobiota bacterium
CCTGCAACCCGGCTCGCCGGGACGGTTCGCGCTACCCAAAAGCGGTAGAGGACTACCGCCGTCCAAGACGCTTCGCCTTGGTGGGGGGCGCGCACTAAACTTCGTTCGTCATCGACGAAGAATTCTGTCATGCACCCTCCCGGCTGCACAGGCAGGATCAGCGCTTGCAAAACTCCACCCCCGTCGAATAGCCTTGGGCCCGTCGGTTTAATCGAAAGACACTATCGAGCCTTATGAAATTTATTTCCTTTCTCTGGAGCACGGTTGCCGCGCTGGCGCTTTGTGCTCTGCTCACCCCAACCGTTCACGCCGCCGATAAAAAGGACTCCATGCTACGCCACGTGGTTGCATTCAAATTCAAAGCCTCCGCCAGTCCGGAGGGAATCAAGAAAGTCGAAGAGGCTTTCCGTGATCTGAAGAAGAAAATCCCCCAGATCGCCCACCTCGAATGGGGCATCAACAACAGCCCGGAGAACCTCAACAAAGGCTTCACCCACGGATTTATCCTCTCGTTCAAGAGCGAGGAGGACCGTAGCGCGTACCTGCCGCATCCCGATCACAAGGCGTTCGGGGCCCTGCTCGGCCCGCTGATCGAGGACGTGTTTGTGATCGATTTCTGGGCCAAGGAATAACCCATTTCTCCCGGGGCTAGTTCCCGGGTGGCACAACGGCCGGTGTGTTCGGAATTCCGAGCAGACCGGCCGCGTTCTTGTACAGAATCTTGCGCAGCGCAGCCCGGCTGGGTGCCAGTTCCCGGATCGCAGCCAGGATGCGTGCCCCCTGACACCCCGTTCCCTGCCCGAGCGTGTCGTTGCAGTCGCTGCCAAACATCAGCTGATCCTGATGCCTGTCCAGGAACGCACGCGCATGATCCTTGTCCCGCAACATGGAGTTGAGTCCGGATCCAGCCGAAAGATCTCCAAACATGTTCGGGTAATCCCTCAGCAACCGATCGGTAACACCCCCCGGAGTGACCCGGGTTTCGGGATACAAAACACCCGGATCATGTTTTGCATCGATGTGCCCCCACCAGGTCTGGGCGTGCCCGATAAAATTGACCTTCGGGAACTTCTCAAGAATCCTGTGAAACTGCTCCAGACCGGTGTTGTAGGTCTTGTGCTGAAAATGCATCAAAACCGGCACCCCGTGGTCCTGCGCCAGCTCGGCCAGTCGTTCGATATGGATTGAATCGCAGTCCACATCGAATTTCTGTTCTCCGATCCCGATGGCTCCCGCACGAAGATACTTCCCGATCTCCTCACGGGCACCGGGCAGGTCCGCCACTTCGTTCGCGAAATACAAATATTGGCCCGGGTGCTTCCGCGCGAGGTTCACCACGGTTTCGTTCCCTCCGCACCCGGCGGCCAGTCCATACTTGGATCCCGCGGGAAGAAGCACGGTGGTCGTGACTCCCAGAATCTTCTGGTGCCTCACCAACTGTTCATCCGTACGACCCGAATAGTTCGTATGCTGGTGAATATCGATGATGCGTTCATCCGGAGCACCACCGGGCTCGGCACCGAACAGCGGCGATGCGAGTACCGCGCCGGCGCAGCTCACCAGAAACTCACGACGTGAGAACGCCGGCGAACCCTGCGAACCGTTTTTCGACGAACTGGAATGGGAGGATTGTTTTCTCATGACTTGGGTAATTCGATGGCACCACCATCCTGCCTCAATCTCCCGCCGGGTTCAATCCCGCAACACCATCCCTCAACACCCACTCCGATCGACGACACGAACGACGAAATGTCTTGATCTTCGGAGCACTGATGATTCCTTCCTAGGATGATCCATACGCTGAAGTTGCTTCCGTTTATCTTCCCAGCCGCCCAGATTCTCCGGCAACACCGCCTCATCAGCGCGAGGACACCGGCGGGGATCACCCAAACATCGCGATCCGCTCTGTTGGGCCTGGGCATTGCTCTGGGCGTCTCCCTCGGAACCGGAGCCGCCGCCGAACTCGCGGAGCCAACCGTCGAAGCATCCACTCTGGCGGGAATGGCACCCACCCCGCCGGAACGTGTTTCGGAAACCTTCCAGGTCCGTCCCGGTTTTCAACTACAGCTGGCCGCCGCCGAACCGCTCGTGACCGATCCGGTCGCGCTCTCCTTCGACGGGAACGGGCGATTGTTCGTCGCCGAAATGATTGGTTACTCGGAGCGGCAGGACGAACGGCTCGGCCGGATCCGCATGCTCGAGGACACCAATGGGGATGGAACCTATGACAAGAGCACCGTATACGCCGATCAGCTTCCCTGGCCAACCGCTGTCTTCTGCTACGATGGCGGCGTGTTTGTGGGTGCCACACCGGACATTCTCTATTTCAAGGACACCGATGGAGACAACAAAGCCGACGAACGCACCGTGGTGTTCACGGGTTTTGGAGCCGGAGTGGAACGTCTGAACGTTCAACGCCTGCTCAACAGTTTCCGCTGGGGACTGGACAACCGCATCCACGGAGCCAACGGGGGCAATGGAGCGGTCGTCTCTTCCCCCACCCGACCGGACGCACCGGTGTTGAATCTGGGCGGACGCGATTTTTCGTTCGACCCGAAAACACTGGAGATTCGCCCCGAGAACGGCGGTGGCCAAAACGGCATGAGCCTCGACAACACAGGTCGCAAATTTGTAAGCAGCAACAGTGCTCATATTCAGATGATCGCGCACGACGGGCGGATTCTCCGCGCTGATTCCGCTTACACCATGCCCAATCCACTCCTGAACATTCCGGTGGATGGGCCTTCGGCGGAAGTTCATCGAATCAGCCCCGACGAACCCTGGCGGGTGGTGCGCACCGAATGGCGTGTGAAGGGCCTGGTACCAGGCCCGGTCGAAGGGGGCGGCCGACCCTCCGGCTATTTCACACCCGCCACCGGCGTCACCATCTACCGGGGCAACGCATGGCCCGCAGAGTATCTCGGGGATGCGTTTGTGGCCGATTGCGGCAGCAATCTGATTCACCGCAAAAAACTCCACCCGGACGGAGTCGTATTCAAAGCCATCCGAGCCGAGGACGAACAAACCCGCGAATTCGCCACATCCCGCGACAACTGGTTCCGTCCCGTCCAATTTGCCAACGCACCCGACGGAACGTTTTATGTGGCGGACATGTACCGCCAGACCATCGAACATCCGTGGTCCCTTCCGGAATCGATCAAACAACACATCGACCTGAACGCAGGCAACGACCGGGGGCGAATCTACCGGATTGCGCCGACCGGTTTCCAGCAACCGCCCCTTCCCCATCTCGAATCAGCCTCAACCGAGGAACTGGTTCGAACCCTGGACCACCCCAACGGTTGGCATCGGGACACCGCCGCGCGGCTGATCTACGAACGGCAGGATCATGCGGCGATTGCACTCCTGGAAACGCTCCTCACGAAGTCCAACACCTCCCTCGGCCGAATGCACGCGCTCTATTCACTGGCCGGACTCAATGCCCTGACCGCAAACCATGTGGCAGCCGCGCTGGCGGACTTCTCCCCGCTGGTTCGCGGCGCCGCCCTCCGCCTCTGTCCCGAATTTCTGGATCCGATGGGGTTCGCATCCCGGTTCGGCAGACAGCTTCCGGCGCTGGTCAACGACCTCGATCCCGTGGTCCGGTTCCAACTCGCCCTGGTCCTGGGAATCGGCAACGATCCAGCCCGCATCCCCGCGCTGGTTTCCATCATTCGATCGGCTCCCGACGATCCCTGGATTCGGGCCGCAGTTCTCAATTCGGTCGGCAGCGCCCGAAGCGGACTTTTCGAAGAGTTCGCCAGAACCCTGGAAACGCCCGGTGCCGACGGGAACGCTTCGTCCCGGAACCATGCATTTCTGCTGCAACTCGCGCGCATGATCGGAGACGGCGGGGATTCCCGGGAAATCTCGCGCAGCCTGACGTCAGCGAGCACCGCGACCAATCGTGAAGTCGCCTTCGATCTGGCCACAGCACTCCTGAACCGAATCCCGCCCTCGGGGGAACTTCCCGAGACATTCGGCGCTGAAGCCCGGCAAACTCTGCAGGCTCTGTGGAAAGAGGCAAATCAAGTGGTGCAGAACAACGAACCGCCCCAGGAACGGCGCGCGGCAGCCGCACGACTGCTCGGTCGCGCCAGTTGGGCCACCGCCGGCAGCGTGCTTCCACCGCTCCTGCGACCAGGCGAGCCGGCTCTGATTCAGTCGGCCGCAGTCGCTGCGTTGGTGGAGAGGCAGGATCGGGACGCCAGCCAGACCCTGATCGATCACTGGAAAACATTGACTCCAAGATTGCGCACCCAGGCCCTGGGAGCACTCCTGGCGCGATCCGAACGCATCCCGATTCTGATGACCGGCATCCAACAAGGCATTGTGCAAGCCTCGGAATTAACCGCCGCCCAAATTCAATTCCTGAAGGGGCACCGAGACAGCGCGGTCCGACAGCAGGCCATCCAACTCTTCGCATCGAACACGCCTCGCCCGCGCGCAAGGGTCTTGGACGAATTTCAGGCCAGCCTGACTCTGCATGGCGACCCGACACGAGGCCGGGCGATCTATCTGGAACGATGCGCTTCCTGCCATCGGCAGGGAACCGACGGGGCCGCCGTGGGCCCGGATTTCGTGAGCGTGCGCTCCAATGGCAGGGAAAAACTGCTCATCAGCATCGTGGATCCCAACCGGGAAGTCCCTCCCAATTACATGAACTACACCGTCGAAACCCGGGACGGCGAGAGTTTGATGGGGCTCATCTCCAACGAAGGAGGAACCTCGATCACCCTTCGGCGGGCATTCGGAGAGGAGAGCGTGATCGCCCGAAGTTCAATCGATACCATTCAGACCTCCAACCAGTCCCTGATGCCGGAAGGACTCGAATCGACCCTGAACCCGCAAGCGATGGCCGATCTGCTCGAATTCGTGATGACCGGAGACGCAAGGTAGGTGCCCGCAGCTTTATTTGACAAATCCGCTCAGAATTGCCCGCATTTTGGACAACAGCGCAGGATTCGGAACATCGGCACGACCGTCCAGCATCATGACGAAGTTGTCTGCCGACAGCTCTTCGGGGTGGATGATGTAGCGGGTGTTCCGCCCGATCTGTTCAAAAAAACCATCGACGTCAGCAACCGCAAACAGCTCAGGCGCTCCGTTTGTCTTGAGGGGCGCCCAAACCCCATCCACCAGCCCCACCGCCATCAACTTGAAGGTCAGATAATGAAAAAACGAATCCGCCTCCGCCGGATTGAACCGCGCCGCGCTTGAATACAGCACAGGGGCGACCTCGAGGACCCGCCCCCCGACCCGCACCTCGATCGAATGCCCGATCTGGGCCGCATCGGGATTGGTAATCCTCCTCGAAAGAAATGGCTCCGGCAGATCAACCCGGGGGCGTGGCCTGAATCCAAAGACCGCATAAATCGCGTCCCTCAGATCAGGATCGTTCCGGCTCAGAATATGAAACAGCTCATGCGCCAGCAACGCCTGCAGCGCCTCGGGGGATCCTGTTGCCTTTCCCGCCGGGATGATCACCACGTTGGTACTCCGGCAATACGCCGCCTGCCCCTCCTCTTCCCCGGTTGTTTTTCCGAAGAGAATCTCCACCGGCAAGCGCAAGGGAAACGGCTCCAGCTTGCGCTCGATCCTGCGCAGAACCTCCGAGAATCGGGCCACCTCGGACTCGTCCCAATCGAGCGCCTGCCTCCCAACAAACGCCTGGTATTGGACCAAGGAAACCGGCGCGAGACTCTTGAGTCGGGCCGATCGATCGAACGGACTCATGGCCTCAACAAACGGATCCGAACCAACCAACACCTCCGCCGTCTCCGCCGCACTGCCAAACCGGATCACGCCTCTTTTCAGGAAAGAGATTTCCGCCCCGTCGAGGATCAGACCGTTGCACAGCAGGAGAAAGACAACGAGCCGGCGCAGGGGCACGGTACCGGCCAAATCGCAAGCAACTGCGCTCAAATTGGTTATGTTCATCATCGTCCCAAATCCCGGTCACGTTCAGCCTGCACCCCACGGAGTTTCCGGATCCCGGTCAACCCGACCTGCCAAAGAACCGCAAATGCCACAGCTTATTTGTTGCCTTACCGATCGGTACTACCCTAGTCTCATGCCAATTTCAGCATGAAAGTTTACATAGACGGCAAGTATTTCGGTGAAAAGGACGCAAAGATCTCCGTGTTCGATCACGGACTGCTTTACGGCGATGGCGTTTTTGAGGGGATTCGCGCCTACAACGGCCGCGTCTTTAAACTGAAGGAACATGTCGAGCGGCTCTTTTACTCCGCGAAAGCGCTCCTTCTGACCCTTCCGATGACTCATTCGGAGATCGAGGAAGCGGTGTTGGAAACGTGCCGGCAGAACCGTCTGAAGGAAGGCTACATCCGGCTGCTGGTCACGCGGGGCATCGGCACGCTCGGGCTGAATCCGAACAAGTGCAAAAAGCCCTCGATCATCGTGATCGCCGGCAAGATTCAGCTCTACCCCCAGGAGTTCTACGAACGCGGACTGGAAATAATTACCGTGCCGACCGTCCGAAACCTCCACAGTGCGCTGAATCCGGCCATCAAATCGCTGAATTATTTAAACAACATTCTTGCGAAAATAGAGGCCAACAATGGCGGCTGCGAGGAAGCCATCATGCTCAACTCCCAGGGTTTCGTCGCCGAATGCACCGGGGACAACATTTTCATCACCAAAGGCGACCGACTGATCACTCCCCCTTTGTCGGCGGGAGCCCTGTATGGAATTACCCGGGGCGTTGTCATGGAATTAGCCGCTCAAAATGGCATGCACGTTGCTGAGGAAAACCTGACGCGGTACGATCTGTTCAACGCCGACGAATGTTTCCTCACGGGAACAGGGGCCGAAGTGATCCCGGTGGTGAAGATTGATGGCCGGATCATCGGGACAGGCAAGCCGGGAGACCGGACCCGGGGTTTGGTTGCGCAATACCATGCTTTGACCCAGTCCTCGGGAGAGCCGATTTTAAAAACGCGCGCGAAGACGGTCCGCGGGAAAGCCCGCTGATCAGCGACATCACGGTCGCCCATCTCCGCGCTCCGACTGCGCGACGGGGCCGGGCGTCCGCCATAGCGCCTTCCCCTGGAGCGTCTTGATGCTCGGGACGGCATGTCTTGACTTACGCTGCCAAGCAGCCGATATACGATTAGGAAATATGCTCTGCGATATCTGCAAACAAAATGTCGCCACCGTGCACTTGACTCAAATGGTCGAAGGCAAGACCAAGAAGGTCGATCTGTGCGAGGCCTGCTCGAAAGAGAAAGGGGTCGATGACCCCACAGGCTTTTCGTTGGCGGACCTGCTTCTGGGGCTGGGTGCCGCTCAGGAGGTCGAGCAAGCGTTGCCAACCGGCGAGGCCAAGTGCCTGCGGTGCGGTTTCACCC
>JAIPJX010000023.1 GCA_021733945.1 Verrucomicrobiota bacterium
CCGACGGTTGGAGGGGTGGCTGCGCCGGAGCCAGTGCGGCCGCCGGTTCTGGAGGGGGGGAGACGGGTTCCGGTGGCGTTGGGAGCGGGGGGGGGACAACCCCGGGAGGCGGAGCGGCCGCGGTCTCTGGTTTCCTGGGCGATTCACCGCAACCCGCGATTGCGAGCAGGGCGCCAAGACAGATCAGCAGTTTAAAAGAATGGTGCATTCCGCCTGTTAAACTCTCCGATCGGCGGGATCATGAACAGTCAAATCGAACTCAGTATTTGGCGCGGATCCGCTCGATTCGGGCCTGGAGCCTGTCGCCGATGTCTTCCTGAAAGAAATAGGCGTCACGGGTTCCGCCCGGACTCCAGCTATGGAGAAAGAGCATTCGCTCGAAGTTGACCCAGCGGGCTGAGCCGTCCATGTAGAGCTGGTTGCCACCCTCGGGCAGGCCCTGGCTGTTCTTGTGCGGCGGCATGTTCTTGAATGCCGTTGCCCGGCCGCCACCCCATTCGCCGTCGATTTTCAGGACGGCGTCGGCCGCGAGAGCCCAGCCGGGTTGAGAGGTGGATGCCTTGACCGGACTGCGCGAGGGGAAGGTTCCCGCCGGATTCATCCATTCCTTGATGCCGCCGAAATATTGATAACCGATTTCCCAGGCCGGAAACTCCGCTTCATACTGTGGAAAGGTCGGCCGGTTCGGGCACGTCCAGATCTTGGAGACACCACCCGGGATGTTCCCCTGATTGGTATGGATGATGAGGCCGACACTTGCGGCGGCCTGGACTTCGGGAGGGTTGAGAGCGATTTGCACGGAACCGAACCGGGCCTCGAGCAGGGTGTCCTGGTTGTCATCGGCATAAATGGTCATGCCGATGCCCAGCTGACGGAGGTTGTTCAGGCAGGTGGCCCGTTTGCCTTTTTCTTTTGCGCGGGACAAGGCCGGCAACAGCATTCCCGCGAGGATGGCAATGATCGCGATGACCACCAGCAGCTCAATGAGCGTGAACGCACCGGGTGCACGCTCACGAGCTGGGGGTGTCTGATTCATCATGGATTGTTGCGAACGGTTCCTGTTCCGGGGATGGCTATTTTCCCAGTCTGTAGAACCGTGCTGGTTTTCCGGCCGGCAGAGCTTCGGAATAGGTGGTGGTCGCTCCGGCACTGGGAACGTTCTCGGCGACTGTCGTCCATGTCGTGAGATTGTCCGAGGCTTGAACCTTGTATGCCGCGCCCGAGCTCGAAGGCCAGGTTAGAACCACCTGCTTGGTGGCCGCGTTGATGGCGAGGCTCAACGTGGGCCCGTCGCCCGTGGTGGGAGCACCCTTGGCAACGGCAAACCGCATGCCGAGGTAAACCGAACGGGTGGCGGTGCCGTCCTGAACGTCGTCGATGAGGAAGTTTTTGGTTTCACCGGCGGCGACGGTGACCTGTCCGACAGCCATTTCGTAGTTGTTGTATCCGGGAGTGCCTTCGAACGTTCCGTCGTTGGCATGCCAGCGGGTCAGGGTGGCCCCTTCAAATCCGAAGTTGAGCGGAGTTGGGGTCGCAAGGTTTTCCTCAGGATCAACGGCACCGGTGTCGCCGAGATTCAGGAAAACATCATACGTGCCCGCGGCCGCAAAGGTAACGCTGGTCTGCAGGGTCGGGGCATCGTCGCCTCCGTTCGGGAAACTCTCGACAATCGGGCCGTACGGACCCAGACCCTGACGGATGTTCCAAAGGCTGTCGGAGCCCGAGTTCGCGCCGATTGTGATCCAGTCCGCGAGGGTGGGGTAGGTCGCGCGATCGACAGGCCAGGTGTGGTAGGTGTTGCCAAACAGGTCGGTGGTGGGTTCAAAGACACCGGGGCTCACCGGGAATTCACTGATGACGACCTGGGGCCGGAGGACAAGGCGCATGCCGAGGTAGACCGAGCGGGCGGCGGTGCCGTCCTGGACGTCGTCGATGAGGAAGTTCTTGGTTTCACCGTCCTTGACTGTGATCTGGCCGACCGACATTTCGTAGTCGTTGTACCCGGGGGTTCCCTTAAATTCACCGTCGTTGGCGTGCCAACGGGTGTAGGGGGTTCCTTCGATCGCGAAGTTTAAAGGCGTCTGGGTCGCGAGATTTTCCTCTGGATTCGCTGCACCGGTGTCGCCGAGACTGAAAAAGACGTCATAGGTGCCGCCCTTGGCGAAGGTGACCGAAGTCTGAAGTGGGGGGGCGTCTTCGCCGCTGGCCGGAAACGATTCAAGGATGGGGCCGTACGAGCCGAGCCGCTGACGAATGTTCCAGAGATTGTCCGTGCCCGAGTTGGCGTTCACGGTCAGCCATTCCGCCTGTGTGAGGCTGGAGTCCGCCGGACCCGTCTTAAACTTGTTCCCGCTCAGATCGGTGACCAGATCGAAGGCGCCCGGACTGACCTGGATTTCGGAGATGGCACCGCCCAGTTCGATCACACGCAGCGTGACTCCCTGAAAAGTGGCGGTGACCCAGAAATCCGAGAAGAGTCCGGTGACATCGTCGATCCGCACTTTGATGGTTCCGCCCTCTTCTGCCTGAGTTTCGCCCAGGGAGACCGATTGCCACCACATCGTTCCCTGAGTCGTGCCGTCAATCTGGGGGTACCCCGGCGAGGTGCCACCCGTGGCACGAATGGCATTCAACTCCGAATACTCCGTGAACGGACCGTCTCCCAGCGCCGCTTTGATGGGCGCGTCCCCCGGAACCGAGGAGGAATCGAGGAAGTTCAGGATGACTTCGAATTTCCCGCCAATTGCCATCTTGATGTCCATCGCGATTTCCGGCGCGTCTTCGAGACCGCCGGGCGCGTGGGACACCAACATTTTGTTTCCGGCAACCTCGTAAATCAGCCACTTGTCGTCCTCGTCGAAGAATACATCCGCCAGCGCTTCATTTCCGAAGGGCCTCGGATCGATGGCGCTGGCGGGACCGACACTGTAAGTGTTGCCGAAACGGTCCGGTTTGCCGCTGAAATCACCGGCTGCGAAGAAAAACGTGATGTCTTGAGCGATCACTTTGGGGGCACCTGCCAGGCAGAAGGCCGCCAGGATCGCTGAGTAGAGGGTTTTCATGGGATTCGGGAATGGGATTGGGTTATGGATCAGCTGCGAAAACGCACTGGGTTTTATAGGATTGTCGAATCATTCCCGCTGCTCCCGGGTAGTGCAAGGAAGAAAAGCTAATGGGAATGTGTTTTCGACTAATCCTTCCGTCGGGGAAACGATCGGTTCCCTCAAAAAAAGCCCCTCCTGCAGCTTTGCCGCAGGAGGGGTGGAGGAGGGCGATGCGTTATTCTGTGACTTCGATGTGCCGCGGTTTGGCTGATTCGAGCTTGGGCACCTGCACCGTGAGGACTCCGTCCTTGAAGCCGGCGGCGACGTTCGCCGCGTCAGCATCGGAGGGCAGCTGGAACGTCCGTTCAAATGCCCCGTGAGCTCTCTCGACGCGATGATACTGGAGACCCTTCTGCTGCTGGGGTGCCTTGCGTTCTCCGCTGATGTAAAGAACCCCCTGCTCGACGCGCACCCTGATGTCGTTCTTTGTCAAAGCAGGCAGATCCGCTTGAATGAGGTATTGTTTCTCGTCTTCGGCGATATCCACCGGAAGGCTGACCCCCGGCTGGTTGGCCGGTCGGTTTCCCTGGGTTATTTCGCGGGACAGCTGATTGAACAATGGGTTCAGTCGGAGGGAGAGTTCGTCCAGGTTGTGCAATGGGCTCCAAAGTTTTAATGTAGTCGTCATCGTTCTATTCCTTATCTGCGCAGGGCTCTGTGTTTCTCTTGTTCGATCGGCGGTCCTGCTGTTTTCTACCGAACGAACCGTTTGCCGTTCTGTATGATTTCATAAACATTTGCTATGCCACAGACTAAAAAAGTCATAACACGTTGATAACAAACGATCTTATTCTAAGGATACTCCAGTCCGAACCTGCTGCGGGGAGTCACGGTGGCTCATCGAGGTGTCATTGTGGCGCGCGTGTCACAATGGCGCTGCCATGGGAAAGGTCGGGCCGGGTGTGGTTTCGATTTTTGGGGAGTGCGGGCTGAACTTGTCACGAGCAGTGTGTGCCTCTAATGTGCGCGCATGACGAACAATGAAAACGGCTTTATCAAGGAGGATCCCTGGAGGGTGTTTCGGATCATGGCGGAGTTTGTGGATTCGTTCGAGACGATGTCCCATGTGGGACCAGCGGTCACGGTGTTCGGTTCGGCGCGGCTGCCGGCGAAGGATCCGTATTACAAGGCGTGTGTGGAGTTGGGCAAGTTGTTGGCGAAGGAGCGGTTGGCCGTGATTACGGGAGGTGGACCGGGCATCATGGAGGCCGCGAACCGGGGAGCCGCGGTGGCAAAGGGCAAATCGGTGGGGTTGAACATCGAACTGCCGTTTGAGCAAAAGGGCAATCGGTTTACGAATATTCCCATTAATTTTCATTATTTCTTTTCCAGAAAAGTGTGTTTCGTGAAATACAGCGCGGCGTTCGTGTTTATGCCGGGAGGGTTTGGCACGTTGGATGAGTGTTTCGAAGTGCTGACGCTGGTGCAGACCGAACGGATCTCCCGGGTGCCGCTCATTTTGTTCGGGAGTGATTATTGGAAAGGTCTTTTGAAATGGATGAAAGCGGTGCTTGAGGAAAGATCCTTGATTGGCCCGAACGATTTGGATCTGGTGGTTCTGGTGGACACTCCCAAGGAGGCGCTGGAGATCATTACGGATCATCTGCGACAGGTGGGCCCTCCGAAGACGGCTGGAAGGGGTTTCGCCTGATCGGGTGGGTGCATTTTTAATGAGAGACTGCATGTATCAATTTTCGAGGTTGCCCGGAGGGTTGACCGTGGTGACGGCGGGCATGCCGCACATGACCAGCGTGAGCCTGGGGGTCTGGGTTGCCGTGGGAGGGCGGTATGAACCAGCCCCGTTGTGCGGGATCTCGCACTTTATTGAGCATCTGCTCTTCAAGGGGACCGGGCGGCGGTCGGCGAAGGAAATTTCCGAATCGATTGAGGGGATTGGCGGATACCTGAACGCGTTCACGTCGGAGGAGCACACCTGCGTGTACGCGAAGGCGCGTTACGATCGGTGGAAGGATCTGTTGGAGGTGCTGGTCGACATGTTCCTCAACTCGAAGTTCGACGCGGTGGAGATCAACCGGGAACGCAGTGTGATCAAGGAGGAAGTGGCGATGGTCCTGGATCAGCCGCAGCAGCTTGTTCAGGAGATGCTCGACGAGTTGATGTGGCCGGAACAGCCCCTGGGTCGTTCCCTGACCGGCACCCACCAGACCCTGGATGCGATCAAGCGAAAGCAGATCGTGGAGTTTCAGCGGGCCAATTATGTCAGCCCCGGCATCGTGATAGCCGCCGCCGGTAATTTGGAACATGCCCGCTTGCTGCGTGAAGTAAAGCGCCTGGCACCGCTGTTCGGCAGCGGTCGGCCTCCGGTATTTGAACCCGCCCGCAATGGGCAGACGGCCCCGCAAATGCGGTTGCTGACCAAACCGGTCGAGCAAACCCAGCTTGCGGTGGGACTGCGCACGTTTTCGCGGCACGATAAACGGCGGTATGCGCTCCGGCTCCTGAATACGGTTTTGGGTGAGAACATGAGTTCACGGCTCTTCCAGGTGGTGCGGGAGGACCACGGATTTGCGTATTCCATCGGGAGTTCGCTCTCGTTTCTTGATGACACCGGGGCATTGACGATTTCGGCCGGAGTGGAAACCCGGCGTCTTGCCGAGGCGATCCGGTTGATCTCGGGTGAACTCAAACGATTGACCCGCACTCTGGTGGGGAAGGCGGAGATGTCGCGGGCGCGGGACTACATGATCGGGCAGCTCGACTTGAGTCTGGAAGGCACGGAGAGCCAGATGATGTGGGTGTCCGAACAGATGCTTGGTTACGGCAATCTGGTGTCCTCGGCGGCTATCAAACGCAGGCTGACCAAGGTGACCGCCGAGGAGATCCGCCAGGTGGCTCGTGCCGTGTTCCGGCCCGAACACCTGAGTCTGGCTCTGATCAGCCCCTTGAAGTCGGTTCGGAGTTGCGCAAAGGCCATCGGGCTTTAGCGCAGCCCCACGGCAAGAGAGTTGCCCGGCGAGCGGCTTCCCGCTAGCTTGGCCCGATGAGTATCAATTCTGTGGGACGGTTTCCTGGTCTGCGGCTCAGGCGTCTGCGTCAGTCTGTGGCGATGCGCCGGATGGTGCGTGAAACGCGGCTGGATGCGGGGCAGCTGGTGCTTCCCTTGTTTGTTCGGGACGGTAAACGCCTCCGGCGTCCGATCAGTTCGATGCCCGGGGTGTTTCAGCTCTCGGTGGATGAAGCAGTGCGGGAGGCGACCAAGGCGCATGAGCAGGGTGTGGGAGGGGTGTTGCTTTTTGGAATTCCCGAGGAGAAGGATGTCCGAGCCAGCGGTGCGCACGACAGCAAGGGAGCGGTGCAGGCGGCAGTGCGCAGTCTGAAGAAGGAGCTTCCGGACCTGATCGTGATCACCGATGTCTGCTTGTGCGAATATATGAGCCACGGTCATTGCGGATTGGTGAAGACCGGACGGCAGGGCGGGCAGGTGCTCAACGACGCCTCACTCGAGCTGTTGGCGCGCGCGGCACTCAGTCATGCGGAGGCGGGTGCGGACATGGTTGCGCCGAGCGACATGATGGACGGTCGGGTGCGTGCGATTCGGGAAAAGCTCGATGGCAAAGGATACGCGAACACGCCGATCATGTCCTATGCGGCGAAGTATTCATCGGCTTTTTACGGACCCTTTCGGGAAGCGGCCGAGTCGGCACCCCAGTTTGGAGATCGCCGGAGTTACCAGATGGATCCCGCAAACGCCCTGGAAGCGATGCGTGAAGTGGCTTTGGATATCGAGGAGGGAGCCGATATCATCCTTGTCAAACCGGGCATGGCCTATCTGGACATCGTGCACCGGGTAAAAACGGAGTTTGGATACCCCACGGCGGCCTATGCGGTCAGTGCCGAGTATTCGATGATCAAGGCTGCTGCCGAGAAGGGTTGGATCGATGAACGGGCCGTATTTACCGAATCCTGGCTCTGCGCCAAACGAGCGGGAGCGGACATCCTGATCACCTATGCCGCCACGGAGCTTGCGGGTTGGATTCGGGAGTAGGGCCCGCCTACTTGAGTTTCATCATGGCGATCACGACGAACACGATGATCACCAGAACCAGGACGGCACCAATGGAAACGAAGATAATGGTGGTCTTGTTGCTCTTTTTGGCGAAGGGAGAATCTTTGGTGAACACGGGCGATTTGCCCTGTTCCAGTTCATTGACCTTGACGCCGCGAGGGATGGCCCGGGTCTGATCCAGAGGCGCCTTCTTGGCGGCACTGGCACCCGCTTCGGTTTCGAGACGCATCTCGATCTGCCCGAGGCGGAGGATCTGCCCGTGTTTGAGAACGATTTCGGAGACTTTGTCCCCAGACACGTAGGTTCCGTTGGTGGAATCGAGGTCCTTGACCACCACATCGCTGCCGCGAAGCAGGATTTCGCAGTGGTGGCTGGAAACAGACGGATCGGCAATCTGAAAGGCATTGTCTTCCAGACGGCCGACGGTGGTCTTTTCCGCCTTGAGCTCAAATGAGCTGCCGGTCAGACCTTCGCTAAGCAGGACAAGTTTGGCCATAGGTGGTTCGGTGAGCGGCATTATCTTGCCAAGACATCGTCAAGTCAAACGGTTTTCTCGTTTGGTGGTTCTGGTTGAGCGTTTTGAAACATGCCCGGGCTCTCAACGTTTCGTAATCAAGTCGCGAAATTCCCCAAATAACACGGTGGAATCGTGGGGTCCGGGTGAGGCTTCCGGGTGGTATTGAACACTGAAAAAGGGCTTGGATTTATGCCTGAATCCTTCGACCGTCTGGTCGTTGAGGTTGATCCGGTTGACACTCAACTCTGCCGGGAGTGATTTTGGATCAATGGCGAATCCGTGATTCTGCGAAGTGATTTCGATCCGGCCTGACTCGAGATCCTTGACCGGTTGGTTGGCACCGCGATGGCCAAACTTGAGTTTGAAGGTGCTGCCTCCCAGTGCTTGCCCGAGAAGCTGGTGCCCCAGGCAAATGCCGAAAACGGGAATTCCGGTCTTGAGAATCTCTCGAATCGCCTCAATCGCGTATCCAACGGCTGAGGGATCTCCCGGTCCGTTGGACAGAAAGACTCCGGCGGGTTTGCTCTTCAACGCCTCTGCCGCGGAAGTTGTTGCAGGCACCACGTCCACCTTGAAACCGTACTGTCGCAGCCTGCGGAGGATGTTGTACTTCATCCCGAAATCGAAGGCGACGATCGGGATATCGGCCGGAGGCAGCGGGTTTCGGACTTGGCGCGGGTTTTCACCGGTCGATGGGCCCGAGGTCAACCTGAAGTCCGAGCTCTGCGTGTCGTCTGGGTCCCACTCAAATCGCTTCGGATGGGTGACTTCCTTCACATAATCGATTCCTGAAAGTCCGGGCCAGGACCTGGCCTTGGCCAGGGCCTCTTCCACGGAGATGTCTTCCGTGGAAATAAAACCATTCATCGCGCCGCGAACTCTGAGCTTTTTCGTAAGCGCTCTGGTGTCAATGCCTTGCAGTCCCGGGATCCCGTTCTCCGCCATGTAGGCTTCCAGGCTCAGGTCCGATCGCCAATTGCTCACCACCGGGGAGAGCTCCCGGATGGCCAGGCCCGACGCATGTGGTTTCCAGGATTCAACGTCCTGGCGATTGATCCCGTAGTTGCCGATGAGCGGGTAGGTCATCGTAACGATCTGGGCCTTGTAGGACGGGTCTGTCAGGATCTCCTGGTAGCCCGTCATCGAGGTGTTGAAACAGACTTCACCGCAGGCCGAGGCGCGAGCGCCGAAGCCTTGACCGTGAAACACTGTGCCATCTTCAAGAGTTAGAATCCCATTCATGAATTGGAGAAAGACCGTGCGGCGATGCTAGGGCTCGAAGGGCAACGGTCAAGACTTATCCTGAGCCGATTCGGTGTTCTTGGTCCGGATTCCGCCACGCCGACTCCGTGGACGGCCGGGGATCGGGTGGCGGAGTTCCAGGAAGATTCGCCCGAAACCGGAACGCGAGGTTTGCCCTTAGGGTACCCTTGTCGTGCACCCTGTATCCAGCGCCTGGATTCCGTTGATTCGGAACTCCGGAGTTGGCGGCGGGCCGGCCGGCGAAAACGGCAGGAAGACGTTGAACGTGGATCCGTGCCCTTCGCTGGTTTGGAACGATATCCTGCCGTCAAACCGCTCCAGGATGCTCTGGCAGACGGTCAGGCCCAGGCCTGCGCCTCGGCTCTTGAATTTCGTTGTGAAAAAAGGATCAAAAAGCCGTGCCTGTGCGTGGGCAGGAATGCCGCAGCCGGTGTCCGAGACCGAAATCAACGCTTGGCCTGCGCAGTCGCCGCCCGACCCCTGGCTTTCCCGGGTGCTCCCCAGGCCGGTGCGAAGCGTCACGGTACCGCCGTTGGGCATCGATTCGAGCGCGTTGATCACCAGTTGCGTCAGGACTTGTTCGATTTGTGCCGCGTCTGCCTGGATCGGCCGCAGATTCGGGGTCAGCTCCATCTTCAGATCGATTCCCTCGCCGAGCAAAGGTTGGAGCATTCGGTTCAGGTTGCCGACCAGGGAGTTGAGGTCGACCCGCCTTGAAGTGGTATTGACCCGGCCGCTGAGCGCCCGGAGTTTTTCCGTAATCGATACGGCCCGTTGTGCGGCATTTCGTATCTCGGTGGCACGGGGCCCGGGACCACCGCTGATCTGCGGGTCCATCAGAAGAAGGTCGCAGTTGCCTATGATGATCGTGAGCAGGTTGTTGAACTCATGGGTGATGCCCGCCGCCAGTTGGCCCAGTTCGTCGGGTTGGGAACGAGGAAATCGCTCCGGCCCTGCTGAGCCTTTTGTTTTGGCTGCCTTATTCATGGACATCAATTTCAAAAATTGTGGACAATGCACGCTTTGGGAGGGCCAGAGCGGCAGGTATTTCCGTGAATGCAGGGCGCGTGCCAAGTCGCCCGGGTGCGACGTTTTCCCTCGTCGCACCCAGGTTCTGATTCTGCGGGATAGCCGGATTCTACGGGTTGATCCGGGTGAACCGGAAGGTTCCGACCGGCCTGACCGATCCATTGTTCAGAAACGGAGCACCTGTGATTGCCGTAATCGGGTCTCTGGGTTGGGTGTCGTGGTCGGATGAGACGTAATCGGTTCCGTCGTCCGTGCCCGCATCATAAGCCATGAGCTCCACCGAAATGTCCTCCACCCACTGGTTGCCACGGAGGAGATTTAACCCGTGCACACCGACAAACCAGTCGGGACTCGGGGCGATCATCGATACCAGGGTGACCAGAGGATGCTCCCTCGTGATTTCAAACTCCAGCGTGACGTTCCCCGGGGAAACCCCAATTCCGCTCCCCGAAAGCAGACTGACGGAGTGTCCGGCCGCAATTGATGAGTTGATATCCCCCTCCAGCAGTGATTTTCCTCCGGTCTCCGCCATCAGCTCGATTCCCGGGGAGGCGTTCATGCCAGCCGCCCAATAAACGACACTTCGATCGTGGGTGGCGCCAATCAGGCCTGAAAAATGAGGGGCTGCAGGGAAGTTCATGGGGTGGGTTTGGGAACTCCAGGTGGCGTCGAACTGGACGCGATACCGTGCTGTCGGAGAGGGTTGGCCCACCATCGATACAATCCGGAAGAAGGCAGTGTCGCCGGTGGCTGGGACGGTCGCCATGGCCAGTTCTGTCGGAGGGCGAATCCGTCCCGGTGAGCCGACAAGCGGTTGAGCGGCTCAGCGGGGACGCTTCGCCCTACCATTTCAGTTCTTAAACGAATGGCAGTGGTCTTCGCCCCGGGGCGTATCCCCAGTTCCTCGTCAATCTTGTCGAGGAACTTGGAATGGTCGAAGCCATGCGCCATCCGCGCCCCGGAAGGAAATGGGAGCGCTTTGAAATGCCTGGCATTCATGAACCAATGCGCTCCGTGCTTGAGGCACATGTGATTTACCATGCTGCTGCGAACCGCAACTTCGACCCGCTCAATCGCGTCCATCACCAGCAATCGCAACTCGCGGTCGAACACATAAAGCGAAAGAACCTGCTCAAACGTCGTTCCCGCCGCGAAAGGCTTGTCCGGATGCGCCAGCGTTTGGAACGGCAGCCTATAGGCCGAGAACCGGTAGTAACCGATGAACTGGAGGTAATGCAGCGCTCCGGCGTGTTTGCCCACGAGCAGGCCGCGCGATTCCCACTTTTGGAGTTGCCGGGCGAGAGTGAGGGCGGGCTTCGTAAATTTCATCCCAGTGCCCTCCCTGAAAATGGAGCACCCGCCCTCGTGCGCCGATCCAACGAGAGGCGTGGCGGGTTTGGTGCCATCACTATGGCGGAGCGGCTCTGCGGGATTGACGGTCGGAGCCCGAAGGATCAACGTGCCCTGGTCCCATGAATCTCTTGTCTGCCATTCGATGCCGGTTGGGAACGATTGCAGGATGGATTGTGATCCTTGGAATGTTCTGTCGGGGATCGCTTCCGAATGCCGCCGCCCCTGGGGAAACGGGAGCAGTTCCTGCACCTGCTGAATCCGGTTCACAGTCCGCTTCGGTCACGCAACGGTTTTTCGATCTGGAAGCGCGCGAACGGCAGAGGAACTCCACCGTCTTGAAAACAGAACTCGCGGGCGAGGTTTATGAAGCGGTGTTCATCCGGCTCTGGGATGCGCTTCGACAGGCGGTTGATCCCTGGGAGGTCGTTCACCAGGTTCCGACAGGGACCATTGTCCTTGGCACTCCGGGCGTTCCTGAAACGGCCGATCATTCCATCACCGTGAAACGGACGGCGCAGCCCGTTCATCGATTGGATCCTGCCCATTGGCAGGCATTGTTTCGAACATGGAAAACATCGGGCTATCGTCTCGAACAATCGGAGTGGCGGCATACACGTTTCGAAGTTGTTTCGAGCGCAGCGGCCAGATCGGACATCGAAATGACGTTGCACGTTTCCAACCCGCGGACGGACGGTCGCTGGATTGTGAAGGGAACGCTGAAGGTGTCCTGGGATTCCCCGTCCGATCCCGAAAAGGCTCCGTTTCCGGCTGTCATCGACGCCTCCCATTTGCAGATCACCTCGCGTCAGGGCGCACCCCAGTTTGATCATGTCGTCGCTGCGGATTTTACTCCGGAGCGTCCGGAATCCCGGTCGCTTGATCCGAATCTCCAGGTGTACGATCTGGATGGCGACGGCTTGCCGGAAATCGTTCTGGCCGTTGAGAACCATGTGTTCTGGAACCGGGGCGGCGGCCGGTTTCAGCTCGATCAGCTGTTGACCCATCCGCTTCAGGATCTGCGGACGGGATTGATTGCGGACTTCGACGGAGACGGAACAGCCGATTTTCTGGCGGTGGATCGTGATGGCCTCGCGCTGTTTTCCGGTGACGCCGGCAGCCGGTTTCCCGGGCAGGGCATTCGATCGCCCGTTCCAGGAGGGCGGCTGGCCAATCCCTCCATCATGACCGCTGGAGATATTGACGGCGACGGCGATCTGGATGTCTGGCTGGGGCAGTATAAAGTCCCCTATCAGGGCGGGCAAATGCCCACGCCCTTTTTCGATTCCAACGACGGGTATCCGGCGTTCCTCCTGATCAATCGTGGGGACGGTCGGTTTGACGATCACACGGCCGGCTCAGGGCTGGCTGCAAAACGATTTCGCAGAACCTACAGCGCATCGTTTGTGGATCTGGATGACGACAAGGATCTGGATCTTCTGGTCGTGAGTGATTTTGCGGGCATCGATCTCTACCGGAATAATGGCCGTGGGAGGTTCTCTGATGTGACGACCCATTTGCTTGCCGAACCGCATTGTTTTGGAATGTCGCATACGTTCGGGGATTTTGACCGAAACGGCCAACTGGATTTCCTGGTCATCGGAATGAACTCACCGACCGCCGATCGTTTGAACGCGATCCCGGCCGGTCCGCTCGAATCCGCACAACAGAGGGACATGCGGTCCCGGATGGCTTACGGAAACCGGCTCTACCTGCGGAGGAATGGCAGTTACGGGAGGAGCGCTCTCAGTGAACAGGTGGCTCGCACCGGTTGGTCCTGGGGTGTCGCGAATGGCGATTTCGACAATGACGGTGATCTGGATTTGTTCGTGGTGAACGGGCATCTCAGCGGTCGAACAGCGCGCGATTATGAAGGACGTTTCTGGCGGCATGACATCCACATGGGCGGTTCGGATCCGGATCCAGCCTTGGATCTGTATTTTCAATCCACCCGGACCAGGCATCAGGGGGCGGGGGATTCATTCGGTGGATTTGAGAAAAACCGGCTCCTTCTGAATCAGGGAGGGAATTCGGTCGTCGAGGCCGGATTCCTCATGGGGGTGGCATTGGAAAAGGACTGCCGCAATGCGATAGCCGAAGACCTGGATGGGGACGGTCGGCTCGACCTGTTGACGAGCACCTTCGAGGTATGGCCAAAGCCAGGGCAGCTTCTGCATCTGTACCCGAACTTTCTCGAAGGCGCCGGCAATTGGATCGGAGTCAGGCTCCGGGAATCGGGTCCGGGTTTTTCGCCGATGGGTGCCCGGGTTGAGCTCTTCACAGCCAAGGGGAAACAGATTCGGATCTGCGTCAGTGGGGATTCCTATCGGTCCCAGCATTCCACAACCGTTCATTTTGGCATAGGCACGCTCGAGGTTGTCGAGCGCATCGAGGTTGCGTGGTCGAACGGGCGCCGGACCGTGCTCGAAAATCCGGAGATCAACCAGTATCACCGCCTGCTTCCGTGAGCGGCAACCCGGTCAGCTGCCGGATGGCCCTGATCATTCATCCCGGAATCGGAAACCTCGTCGGCTTCCCACTGTTCAGCCAACGGGCTGATTCAAGTGGGCGCGGGACCGGGACGTTGTTTTGATTTGAACAGGAAGGCACAAAAGTCCGTGAATGGATGCGGACGCTTTGTGCACCCTGTGCAAATTGCGACAGGGGGGAGGGGACCTGCGGCGCGATTTTTAAACCGGTTGAGGAGGTAATCGGAGTCTGCTGCGAAGCCCAGGGTGACCGCTTCTCGTTGCGGGCGGCGGTTTTGCGAGCTCGATGAAATTGGTTCATGCAGACGATGAAAACTCTTTCAATTCCAGAATGCAGCCTTGGCACCGCCGTTGCTGAAGGGTCGCTCAAGGCTGCAAGCCAATGTGAAACCAACTCGCGTGATCGCACACAGGAACCCAAAGCTTATGCACTGCAACATCACCAACGATCCGTTCGACCCCGACCATTCGATTGTCGACTCCCCGCACGGGCACGGAGCGAACGGCCAATGCCTTCCGGAAACCGCTGAACTCAACCACGGTTCCGAATCGTCCGGTAAGCCGGAATGTGTCGGCACGGGGCATTCCCACTTGATCTCGCGGTGCGGACACGATCACTCCAGCGGGGAACGGGCTTCCGGGAATTCGCGTTCCCTGGGAATCGGTTCGGAGGAGGACCTGGTCAGTCGCGTGGTTGAGAATGCCGTCATGCGCGCCATTTTTCCGAACGATCTCCAGAGAAGGCAGTTTATTCGGCATGTCGGAAGAGGCGCTGCCGCGGCCATCGTGAGTTCTGTGTTCCCACTGGAGATGGCCAAATCAATGGCCGCGGATCCTGTGAAGAACATTGAGAAAAAGGATCTCACCATCGGCTTCATTCCCATCACGTGCGCCACGCCGATCATCATGGCCGAACCGATGGGGTTTTACAGCAAACACGGACTCAATGCCAAGGTGCGCAAGGCCTCCGGCTGGGCGATGGTACGCGACTGGGCCATCAACAAGGAGGTGGATGCCGCGCACATGCTCAGTCCGATGCCGCTTTCCATCACCCTCGGGGCCGGTTCGCAGGCGGTTCCCTTTTACATGCCGGCGGTGGAGAACATCAACGGCCAGGCCATCACCCTCGCCAACAAACACAAGGGAGTGAAATCGGCCAAGGATATGAAGGGATTCCGGTTCTGTGTTCCGTTCCGGTATTCGATGCACAACTACCTGCTCCGATACTATCTGGGAGAGGAGGGGGTTCATCCCGACAAGGACGTGCAGATCCGGGTGGTGCCGCCGCCGGAAATGGTGGCCAATCTCAAGGCTGACAACGTGGACGGTTACCTCGCGCCGGATCCGTTCAACCAGCGGGCTGTTTATGAAAATGTGGGATTCATTTTTAAACTGACCAGGGAGATTTGGGATGGGCATCCGTGCTGCGCCTTCGCGATTTCCAAGGAATTCGCCGACACGAACCCGAACACATTCAAGGCTCTGTTTCGGTCGATCGTGGATGCCACGCATTTTTCGGCGGACCCCAGGAACCGGAAGGACATTGCCAAAGCCATTTCACCGACCAACTACCTCAATCAACCGCAAATCGTGGTGGAACAGGTCCTGACCGGCCGGTTCGCCGACGGATTGGGCAAGATTCAAAATGTTCCCAACCGGATTGATTTTGATCCGTTTCCCTGGCACTCGATGGCGGTCTGGATCCTCACCCAGATGAAGCGTTGGAAGCATGTGGAGACCGATTTCGATTACAAGAAAGTGGCGGAGCAGGTTTACCTGGCTTCCGAGTGCGACGCACTGATTGCCGAGCTTGGGTACAAAGCCAACAAGCGGACCTACCGCAAGCACACGATCATGGGCAAGGAATTCGATCCCGACAAGGCGGAGGCCTACGCCAGCAGTTTTGCCGTGAGCAATCTCTGAGCAGTTCATCCGGACCTGCACAACCGCGGTTCCGGGCGTCGCTCCCTGCGGTGCCCGGAAACCGGCTCGCGGGAGGCGGCGACGATGAATCGGTGAAGATCTCGACAGAAATGGAATTGGCAACAAGATGAGGCGAAATCACAAACAGGACCTGGCAGCCCGGTTGGGGCCCTACATTCTATTCGTTGCCGTCTGCGTTGTTTTTCTTTCGCTCTGGTCCGTCTCCACGTCGACACCGGCCTTCAATCCCGCCGGTCTGACCGAGGACGAGCTCATGACGATGGAGTTCAACGGGGACATTGTCCGGGACGAAAACGACCGGTACATCAACAACCCTGAGAAGGTCCAGGGAATCCCGGGCCCCGCGAAGGTCATGCGCAAGGCGAGGGAGGAACTGGGGGAGCTCTTCGAGAAAAAGGGGACGAACGATCACGGAATCGGTCTTCTTGTTATTTATACGGTCAAAAGGTTCATGGCGGGATTTCTCTCCGCCTCCGTGGTGGGGATTTGCCTGGGTGTTTTGATCGGTGTATCGCCCGTCTGTTACAAGGGCCTGAACCCATTCATTCAACTGCTCAAACCGATCTCGCCGCTGGCCTGGATGCCCCTTCTGCTTTACAGCGTCAAGGACCCGGTCTGGACCGCGATGTTGGTGGTTTTCATGGCATCTCTGTGGCCCACCGTGGCCAACACGGCTTTCGGCGTCAGCACCATCCGCAGGGACTATATGCAGGTCGCCGCGCTGCTCGAAATGAACGCGTCCCGCCGTCTCTTTGGCGTGGTCCTGCCGGCGGCTGCTCCCGCCATCATCGCCGGGTTGCGAATCTCCTTCGGGAGCGCTCTTGTCGCAGTCGTGCCCGCGGAGATGCTGCTTGGAGAACTCGGGGTTGGTTATCTCACCTGGATTGAATGGAACAACCTCGACATCAGTGGCGTCATTTTCGCCATCATGGTGGTCGGAGTCGTTGGTTTCCTATTGGATACCGCGTTTGGCAGATTGTCGGAGTTTGCCAGTTATCCCGAAGTGTAGGAGATCCAGAACAAGACTCAGCGATTATTGACCATGGAATTCCTGACCATTGATCACGTGAGCAAGGTCTACCCTCTGCTCGACGAGAACGCCAAGAAGAATGACACCTTCGTCGTTTTCAAAAACGTCAGCTTCGAGATTCGTCAGGGCGAGTTCCTCACCATGATCGGGCATTCGGGTTGCGGAAAAAGCACCCTGCTGAACATCATCGCCGGCTTTGACAAACCCACCGAGGGCGGGGTGATCCTGGAGGGTCGGGAGGTCGATCGCCCGGGGCTCGACCGGATGGTGGTGTTTCAAAACTTCGCACTCATGCCGTGGTTGACCGCGTTCGACAATGTCCGTACCGCCGTGCGTCAGGCGCATCCGGACTGGACCAAATCCCGGATCAGGGACTGGACCCAAAAATACATCGACCTGATGAATCTGCGGGGGGCGGAGACCAAGAAACCGGCATTTCTTTCCGGAGGCATGCGGCAGAGGGTCGGCCTGGCCCGCGCATTCTCCGTTGAACCCAAGGTGCTGTTGCTGGACGAGCCGTTCGCCCAGATTGACGCTCTCACCCGGGGGAGCATCCAGGAGGAATTGATCCGAATGTGGGATGCCACGAAAAACACGGTCTTCATGGTGACCCACGATGTCGATGAGGCGATTCTGCTGTCGGACCGCATTGCTCTCATGACCAACGGACCCGATGCCGAGCTGGCCGAGATCCTCGAGGTCGACATTCCCCGGCCGCGGACCCGTGAGACACTGATCGATTCTCCCGAGTATACCCGGCTCCGAAATCATATCCTTCACTTCCTCGTCAAGGGCGCCAAACGCGGTTCGGGGGCAAAGCAATCGGGAGCTTCGGCGGAGCGATCCAACCCGCCTCCCGTCGGGGCTCCGTCAACCGACCGGGAATCCGTCGTTCAGGAGGAGGAAGATGTTCTTAAACCATAACTCGATCGGAATACCATGACCAAGACTGAGATGATTGAAGCCATTAAAACGGCCAGGAAAAAACAAAACACCACATGGGCGGCCATCGCCGGGGCGGTGGGGCTGTCCGAAATTTTTGTCACTTCGGCGTGCCTCGGGCAAAACAGCCTGGGAGCGGAGGATGCCGGAAAGCTCGTCGCTTTTCTCGGATTGCCAGCCGATGTGTCGGCGGCGCTTCAGGAGTGCCCTCTCAAGGCATCCGGAGTCGAAACGGTGGCCAAGGATCCCCTGATTTATCGCTTCTTTGAAATTGCCTACGTGTATGGAGACAGTCTCAAGGAGATCATTCATGAGAAATTCGGTGACGGCATCATGAGTGCGATCGACTTTACGCTGCACGTGGAGAAGGTGGAGGATCCGAAGGGCGACCGGGTCAAGGTGGTGATGAACGGAAAATTCCTGCCTTATAAAAAGTGGTAACGGGCGGGGCCTTCAGGCTGGTGACTTGTTTGGCTGTTCAGGGCTGAAGGGCATGCTTCAGAACGAACGGCTCGAACAGACCGTACCCGACGGTTGAATACTGACTTCCGGGCGGCGGCCCGGACTTTGGTCCGCGCTGGAACATCGAGGGCCAGGCGCTTCCCAGGGGCGGGTTGCCATGGTGCGGCCCCAGGGTGTTTTTACGTCCCGGCATAACCCACGGTGTGGCCGTAAAACGGCTGGCCCTGTTCGTTCCAGGGACCGGGAGACATTGGTTCTGCGGGTTGAATCACAAAGCCGGATGGTTCCGGTCGGAGACTGAAGTTTCCAATCACATACGCCGGTTCCAGTTCGTGCAGCATGGAGAATGGCTTGGCGGTGATGCGAACGGAATTTTCACCGGAGCGAGCGTGACCGGCGAGAGGGATTTTTCCGAATGCCCGATCGAGCCACCAGCTTCCCGGCTGCCCCTTCAGTGGTTTTCCGTTGCATTCGAGCGCGTAGAGGTCCGGGCGTTCGATCACGATGGCGAGGTCGCTCGGGACGGGGCCGTCCACGGTAAACCGATAGACCGCGGTGAAGCCGCTGTCGGCGGGAAAATGTTTGGAAATGAGTTCGTCCTGAAACTGCACGGCGCTGTCCCATGGATTTCGTTCGAGACCGTGCTGGCGCCACACCCATGCGTTGGCCTCGTAAAAGTACACGTTGGTCCGTGTCGATCCTCCTGCTGTGATGTCCACGTAATCGAGCGTCAGGACGTTTGGCTGAAGGCGTTGCACCTGTGGTGGACCGTCGGCGTTGATCCGCACCGTTTCCGTGGAAGTCATGCCGGGAGAATCGATCGGTTTCAGGGTCAGAAAGAGCAGCAGACTTCCGGAGGGCGGCAGGGTGAAGGGCGAGCGCACCCGGCCGTTGTCCGATTCGAACGGGTGGGGTGCGGTTTTTCCGGTGTGAAGATCCCACGCTTCGATGCCGCCGGCCTTTGCCTGGACCGTGCCGGAGGACGGGTGTGTATCGCTGGTGTTCACCAGGAAAAGCATCTGCCCGTCCTCGAACTGCCGCCGATGATGAAACAGGATTCCGGAGTCACCGGGCGTGCGGGTGACTTGAAAGTCTGATTCAGGTTCGATCAGCGATCCCGGCAGGTTGCGGGATTCGAGGGTTGTCCATCCCGGCAGCCTCGCCAGTGCAGCCGCGCGATCACTCGGCTCCCCGTCGAGACGTCCCGGGGGCGCGCCGCAGGCGAGGACGCGTCCGTCGTTGGCGACGAACTTTTCCAGAAGGACGACTGTGCTGAGGTTGAGGTTCTCCGTTCGGGGCGGCAATACGACGATCGGGTAGGTGCGCTGGCCGATGCGCAGGCCGGTGGAGGTGGCGCTTCCGTGTCGTGCGATGACATCCTCACAGCCGAGATCGTATTCGATCTGGGCCTTTTCCAGGTCCATCAGCAGTCCGGTGAACGAATCCCCCAGACCCTTGAGACTGGATTCGTCGCCCTGGTGCATCCACGCCGTCGTGGTTGGTTCGAGCACCAGCACCCGGTTGACCTGTTGTCCGTGGGACAGGGCCGCCGAAAGCCGGGTGAAGTACGATGCGGAAACATGGTACGCTTCCCACCACGGTTCGTGATGGGAGAAGGACTGCGGGTGATCGCGTTTGCGCGCTCCGCGAAGCGTCACGTACGAGAGATGTTCGTTGAGTGTATTGACGCCGAGCACCTGAAGCCAGTCACCGATGCGTTTCATGTCCTCGAAACGCAGGTCCCAGCCGGCGGCTCCGTAGATTTCGCATAGGGTTCGGGAGAGACCGAGTTGGTTGGCGATGCTCGAGAGCTCCCGGACGGCGCGTACGTTGCCGAACTGGGCGTGTGTGTTCTCCTCGTAATGGTTCATGAGCGTGTCGATGGCGGGGCGTTGCTGCCAGGCGTACATCGCCATGTTGTCCGGAACACTCAGGCAGCGTGGCCATTCGTGTTCCCAATAATGCCCGGTCATTTCCAGACCGGTGCGTTTGCAGTAGTCGAAATAGGGGCGTGCCCAGCGCTCGATGAACAGGTCGTTTAAAGTCTGGAAATAGTTGTGCCGAAGTCGTCGCCAGTCGCCGACGGGAAGTGTGAGCCCGGGCAGGTGATCGGTCAGGGAATAACCCCAGCGCCGTTCGAATTGTCCGGGCAGATCTTCGGTCCAGGGCAGGCCGCCCGCCGACCGGATCTCCGGTTCGTCCGTGAAGACGCCGGGCACACGGTTGCCGAACGAGGCTGCGAACTCACGGCGGTAGGGTTCCAGGGTCACTTCAAGGAATTTCTCGGTCACGCCCGGATACAGCAGATCGACGTACGAGCGGTTGCCGTGCCACGGAGAATCCGGTGCCCGCCTCACGGATGCCTCCAGGTAGCGGCCTTCGGGAAAGGAATCGCCGGCCTGCACGCGGACCGAAATGTTCCTCGCATACCCGTCCCGCAGATCAAACACAGCGATGGAGTTGGTCCGCCGTCCGAGAAGTGGGATCGAAAAACGAAGCAGGGAGCGAATCCGCGTTCTCATGCGACGAGCTTGAGGGAGGCTGGGTGCGGCTGCCTTGATACGCGTCAATTCAATGGGTGAGGCGTGGGTGCAGAGTTTGTACAGGCCCGAACAAGGAATTACGATGAAAACTTCTGTTGACCCGAAAAGCAGGTTCCCACGCCGTCGATTTCTGAAATCCGCCGCCCTGGCGGCCGTCACTGCAGGAACCCTGGACATCCGTCGCGGTGCCTTTGCGGCGGGGACCGACGAGATTCGTGTGGGAATGATCGGATGCGGTGGTCGAAACGCGGGCGCGGCGGCCCAGGCACTCACGGCGGACCCGGGTGCCCGGCTGGTCGCGATGTGCGACATCTTCCGGGATCGGATCGAGGCGAAACGGGAGGTTCTCCGCGCGCAGAAGGGCGATCAGGTGCGTGTGCCCGATGACGCTTGTTTCACAGGCTTCGATGGTTACCGGCAGGTGATCGAGGCGTCGGATGTGGTGTTGATCGCGAATGCGGCGAAGTTTCATCCCATGCACTCCCTGGCGGCGGTGCAGGCCGGGCGGCATGTGTTCGTGGAGAAACCGCACGGGATCGATCCTCGGGGGATCAGGCAGATGCAGAGGGCGTGCGACCTGGCCCGGGAACGTGGGGTCTGTATTGTTTCAGGGCTTCAGAGTCGTCATCATGTCGGATACGCCGAAACCGTGGAACGGGTGCGCAACGGTGCCATCGGCGAAATCGTGACCATCGAGGAGAATTTCCTGAGGGCACCCTATGGGGTTGTCGAGCGCCAGCCGGGTCTCACGGAACTGCAGTGGCAGTTGAGCACGCAGTACCATTTCCGGTGGCTTTCCGGAGACGACGTGCCGCAGTCGCTGGTGCACAACCTGGACCGCTCCAGCTGGGTGCTCGGAAACGCGGTTCCCGTCAAGTGTCACGGACTGGGAGGGCGTTCCTCGATGACGGACCCGGTGTATGGGGATGTGTTTGATCATCATTCGGTCGTGTATGAGTTTGCCTCCGGAGTGCGGTTGTATGCGTTTTGCCGGACCACCAACGGCTGTTACGACGAGGACTCGAGCATCATTCTGGGCAGCAGGGGTTCGGCTTCGATCAAGGACTGCCGGATCCGCGGCGAGGCGAACTGGCGCTGGTCCGGACGATGCGATCCGTACCAGCTGGAACACGATCGGTTGTTCCGGGCGATTCGATCCGGCACTCCGGTGAACGATGGTGCCTACATGGCGCGCAGCACCCTGATGACCGTCATGGGGCAGATTTCCTGTTACACCGGCAAGGAGGTCACCTGGGATGCCGTGCAGGCTTCGGACTTTGCCTACGCCCCGCTTCCGGAACTCTGTCGTGACACGATGGAGCCACCGGTGCGGCCGGGCCCCGAAGGGAGCTACCCGGTGCCTGTGCCCGGCCGCTCCGTTTTGGACCTTGCGGCGGTTTCTGCCTGAAACCGGATCAAGCCCCCGGCGCGGGCAGTTTCCGGAGCACGAAAATGTCCTGCAGGGAGGGGTGGCGGCCGCCGGTGACGGAACCTTCGATGTGGCTGAGCACCTCGAACCGGTTGGCGAGCAGTTTCTCGAGTGCCTCGCGGGTCAGGCCGATGGCCATCTCCGGGCAGGAGGGATTGCTGGTGAACCAACCCGGAGTCAGGGCATGGTCAAAGTTGTACACGAAGTGCGGGTTGATGTAGTCGCGTTTGATCAGGAAACTGATCATCGCCAGGCCGTCTGCAGCCAGAGTTTCGTGGATCTTGTTCAGATACCGGATCGATTCGGCCTCCTGCAGATGGGTGAAGACGGACATCGCGATGACGATGTCCAGGGATCCGTCCTTGACGGGCCAGTCAATGCCGCTCGTGGTGGATTCTCCGTCCGGGGTGTAAAACGGGTTTTTGTCGTGCGTCAGGTAGAAACTGCAATTGGACAGGGAACCGTAGGTCTTGAGGCAGGGTGCGATCTGTTTTTCGTCCAGATCAACGCCGAGGTAGCTGCCGCCGTTCTTTACGAAATGATGGCAGACCGGTGCCAGATTGCCCATGCCGCACCCGAAATCGAGGATCCGCGGCTGTGGTTTCTTCAGGAAGACACTGAGCAGGGATGCGAAGAACCCCTGATTGTGCATCCACCCGGCGTAGCTCACGTAGATGTCCGGCGTGAAAATCGCCCGCGGCACGTTGTCGATCCAGTGCCGGGTCTCGCCCCAGGACGCGATGCGATCGAGCTTGAGCCAGAAGTACGAGGCGACGGTGTAGATCTTGTAGAAAACGAATTTTAGGAATTTTCTCATTCTGCAATACAACGGGGGTCGCTTGGGCTCGTGCACCTGTTGCTTTTGGCCCGGGAACGCGGAGGTTCCGGGTTGGACCCGCCGGCACCGGAGCATTAGTGCAATCGCGGGCGGCGTCAACGGGAGAATCGGGGTTGAAACCGGACGGGCTTCGCACCTAGACTGGGTGCCGTCTATGAGACATCCGACGCCAACTCAGGAAACGGTCTTTACCACGAAATGGTTTTCGATCGCCGCGAAAACCCCGAAGGGTGGTGGTGACCCGCATTACGTGCTTCAGACCAACGATTTTGTCGCGATGGTGGCGGTGGACCTCAAGGGACGGCTGTTGTTGGTGCGTCAGTTCCGGGCTGCGGCGGAGCAGGTGACGCTGGAGCTTCCGTCGGGACATGTTGAGGAGGGGGAAACGCCCGAGGAGGCGGCTCGCAAGGAATTGTTGGAGGAGACAGGGCATGTGGCCGATGAATTTGAGCTTGTGGGTAAACTCTCCCCCTGCATCGGGCGATACCAGAACCGGGCCTGGTGCTACTTTGTCCGGGGAGCACGTCCGACGGACGACCCGGCTCATCGGCTGGAAGAGGGCGTTGAACCGGTCTTCTACGGAGGCTCGGTTTCGGATCTGGTGCGTGAGGAGGGATTTCTCAGTTCGTTGAGTGTCTCGGCGCTGATGCTGGCTGTTGCGGAGAAACGCTTGACCGTGTGATCGTGAGCTGGCTTGAGGGTTTTGACACCGGGTTTGGCCACGACTGAAATTCAATATGTCCACTTCTCGAATCATCATCATCGGCGGAGGGATCGTCGGGCTCGCCACCGCCTTCAAGCTTCAGCGTCAATGCCCGGAGCATGCGGTGACCGTGCTCGAAAAGGAACCGGGGGTGGGCCGTCATCAGAGCGGCAACAACAGCGGGGTGCTGCACGCCGGGCTGTATTACAAGCCGGGATCGATCAAGGCGAGGTTGGCGGTTTCGGGTATCCGGGAGATGGTGGCGTTTTGTTCCGAACACAAGATTCCGCACGATGTGTGCGGGAAGCTGGTGGTGGCCACCGACGACGCGGAGCTGGTCCGATTGCGGGCGTTGCACGAGCGGGGCATTCAGAATGGGCTGCTGGGACTGTCGTTTCTGGAAAGGGAAGCCATGCTGGAGATCGAACCGCATGTCGGCGGGATTGCCGCGTTGCGGGTTCCCCAGGAGGGCATTGTCGATTATCCAAGGGTTTGCGCGACGTTGCAGCAACAGATCGAGAAGGCCGGAGGCAGAATCGTCACCGGTGCCAGGGTGACGGGGATCCGGTCGATCTCGCGCGGTTGGCTGCTGCAGACCGGGGCGGGGGAGTTTGAATCCGAGTTTCTGGTCAACTGCGCCGGGTTGCATTGCGATCGCGTGAGCGAACTGGCCGGAGAGACGCGCGAGGTCCGGATCCTTCCCTTCCGTGGGGAGTATTTTCGAATCAAAGCGGCCCGTCAGGATCTGGTAAGGCATTTGATTTATCCGGTTCCCGATCCCGTGTTCCCTTTCCTGGGGGTGCATTTCACCCGGTTGATCGGTGGAGGAATTGAAGCGGGACCCAACGCCGTGCTGGCATTTTCGCGCGAGGGATATTCGAAAACCGACCTGAACCTGGCTGATCTCTGGGACGCGGTGACGTTTCCCGGGCTCTGGAATTTTCTGAAGAAACACAAACGAATGAGCTGGGGAGAATTTCAGCGATCGTGCAGCAAACGGCTGTTTTGTCAGTCGCTCCAGAAGCTCGTGCCGGATGTCCAGGTCGAGGACCTGGAGCCGGGCGGGGCCGGGGTGCGCGCCCAGGCAATGACTCCGGGCGGCGATCTGGTGCACGATTTTCATTTTGTCAGCCGCCCCCGCGCGCTGCACGTGCTCAACGCTCCAAGCCCCGCGGCGACGGCCTCCCTGGCGATTGGCGAGGAGGTGGCTCGCCGGGTGGCCGAGATGATTGGGGCAAGATAACAGTTGTGTTCCGATTCGCAGTTTGCGCAATAATCCCCGCATGCGGATTCTTGTTACAGGCGGTGCGGGATATATTGGGTCGGTGCTCACACCGGCGTTGCTGCAGGCGGGGCATCAGGTCACGGTGCTCGACACGTTCCTGTTCCGGCAGAACAGCCTGACGGATTGTTGTCATCAGGAGGGGTTTGATGTGGTGCGTGGAGATTGCCGCAACGAACCCCTGGTCAAAAGCCTGCTGGCCAAGGCGGACCTGGTCATTCCATTGGCCGCTCTGGTCGGTGCTCCGATGTGCGATCAGGACCCGGTGGGCGCGCAGACGATCAATCTCGAGGCCGTACAGATGCTCTGTCGCCTTGCCAGTAAAGACCAGCGGATCCTGATGCCGGTCACCAACAGTGGATACGGGATTGGCGAGAAGGAGAAGATGTGCACCGAGGATTCACCCCTGCGCCCGATTTCACTCTACGGCACCACCAAGGTCCGGGCCGAGGAGGCGGTTCTACAGCGGGAGAACGGAATGAGTTTCCGCCTGGCAACCGTGTTCGGCATGTCCCCCCGGATGCGAATCGACCTGCTTGTGAACGATTTTGTATACCGCGCGGTGCATGACCGGGCGGTGGTGATTTTCGAGGGGCATTTTAAACGAAACTTCATTCATATTCGCGACATCGCGCGGTTGTTCCTGCACGGCATCGAGAATTTCGAGACCATGAAGGGCCGGACCTACAACGCCGGGTTGGACGACGCCAATCTTTCCAAGCTGGAGTTGTGCGCTTTGATCCAGAAACAGCTGCCCAAATTCGTCTACCTCGAGGCGCCGATCGGGGAGGACCCCGATAAACGCGATTACATCGTCTCCAATCAACGGCTTGGCGAAACTGGGTTTCGCGCGGAGTGGTCGCTCGAACGTGGTATTGCGGAGCTGATCAAGGGGTATCGCATTCTGACGAATCGGGTGCATTCGAACGTTTAGGCGTGAACGTTTCAGTTGCCCAGATCGAAGCCGTTGTTTTGGCGGGTGGATTCGGCACGCGGTTGCGATCCGTCCTGAGTGATCTTCCCAAGCCGATGGCTCCCGTCCGGGGCAGGCCGTTTCTCGAGTGGGTGGTTCGTTATCTGGCGACCCAGGGAATTCTCAAGATTCGAATTTCCACCGGTTATCTCGGGGAGAAAATTGCGGCCCATTTCGACGGGCAACCCGTGGACGGGGTGCACGTGACCTGCATCGCGGAACCCGAACCACTGGGAACGGCGGGTGGATTCCTGAATGCTGTTGGTGCGGGGTTGCAAAGGCCCCGGGCCTGGTTGGTATTAAACGGTGATTCCCTGGCGTTTGGTGCGATCCAAGCAATGGCGGAACTTCTGAATCGAACCGGGGCGGAGGGAGTGCTCCTGGGTGTGAAAATGCACGATGCCTCGCGGTACGGCACGCTTTCGGTGGATTCGGCCGGTGACGTGTCCGGCTTTGAGGAGAAACGACCGGGAGCGGGACTCATCAATGCGGGCGTCTATTTGTTTCGGGATGGTCTGCTGGATCGATTCCCCGTCCAGCGACCCTTGAGTTTTGAGACAGCCGTGTTTCCGGAATTGCTCGGATCGAAGGTCTCCCTGAAGGTGCTTGAAACAACCGGACCCTTCCTGGATATCGGAATTCCCGAATCGCTGGCTTCGGCTGAAGATTTTATTGGCGCGAACCAGAATCAATTTGAAAGGTGCTGAATGAATTCGATCGCGGAAAAAATGTTTGCGCGCCGTGCGGTGAATGAGCATACCAAACTCAGGCTGGGAGTGGGCGTGTTCCTTCTGGACGCGGATGGCCGGGTTCTGCTTGAGAAAAGAAGCGATTGCGGATTATGGGGACTGCCCGGCGGTGGGATTGATCCGGGCGAATCGGTTCACACGGCTGCCGCCCGTGAGGTTCGCGAAGAGACGGGTTTCGAAATCAGGGTGACCCGAATGATCGGTGTTTATTCGGAGCCGGAGGATCGTATCGTGACGTTTCAGGACAACGGGGATGTCGTGCACCGGATCGATGTGATCGTGGAGGCGGAAATTGTCTCCGGTGATCTGGTGTTGAGTGACGAAAGCGAAGAGATGAGGTTTTTCGAGCGCGGCGATTTCCCCGGTGAAATCTGTCCTCCAGCGATCAAACCAATTGAGGATTATTTAAACGGAGCCATTGCCGTTCTTCGATGACGGTTTCGAGGATGCACCATTTCACGGGTCAAACAGAGAGGGTGGAAACAGGCCGCAAACGTCCTGGAGAGAGGCAGTCCCCTGCCGCTCTCGGAAAGAACAGCCGAGCGCTCAAAAACGGATGTTGTACACCGCCGTTTCACGGTCCGGGGACGCCGGTCCGGCAGTGGGCCGGTTTGCGCGCTGGGTCGCAGACCCTCGCCCTGGAGGCGATTCTGACGAAGGAGGATGCATGGAATTGACCGGGAGAATCAGCCTGCGGGACAACCGGTCGTTGTCGAAGGATGAATTCGCGCGGGCGTCGGAAATCTGCTCCGCGATTCGAAAGCTCGTGGATTCCAGGGCGGACTTCATCGCCGGGAAAGGCCTGGACCCGGCCATCGCACTTCCCGGGAACAATTGGGACCCGGAAGCCGATCAACCCTTTCTGAATCGGTACCGGCATATTGTCGCCGCAAAATACGAGGTCATCAACCGGCTTCGGTTATACGCGCAGTTTTCGAGCTTCGATCTCGTGACCCAGTCGATGGTGACGGGGGGGCGGGAGGTGCCCGAGATTCCGGAGGATTTTGACGAACGATTTGAAAAACAGTTTCCGAAGCCGGATCACTGGATTGATCGGTACCGAATGATCACCCGGTTTGTGCCGGCCGACATTCGCGCGCGTTTTCCCAGGGTTCTGGGCGAGATCGGTTGGGAGATCGATGGGCACCCCGTCAACCACGATGTCTATGCGTACCAGGAGCGGATCAACCTGATGTTCGAGTCGGGTTTGATCGACGAGCTGCGACGCCGGGTCCGAACCAACGGCTCGGTGCGGATTCTGGAGATTGGTGGTGGGTACGGAGGGTTGGCTCATGCCCTGACCGGGCTGTTGCATGGGGCGGTGAAATACACGATTTGTGATCTTCCCGAATCCCTGCTTTCCTCGGCCATCTACCTGGGTGTCACGCATCCCAGACTCGGGCACCGGATTTACGACGGGGCGGACCCGGCGAACCTGTCCGTTCCGGATGAATGGCTCGGGTTTCGGTATGTTCCGAATTACCTGTTCGATGATTTTTGCGGATTGGGCGAACCGGTGGACCTGGCGATCAACACGCTGTCGTTTCCCGAGATGACCGAGGCTCAGGTCCGGTATTATGGACAGCGGTTGAAGGGACTGATCGGGGGCGGTGGAGTGTTGTTCGAACAGAACGAAGACGGCCGATGGATGGGATTGCTCGACTGCAAAACAATCCTCGCCGAGTCGCTGGCTTGTCGGCATCCGATTTTACCGAAAACGATCCCCGTGATATCGAAAGGCCGTGCGGATCTCTGGTCGATGGAACCGTTCGAAATGATCGTGAGCCCGGAGCGCAGACCCTTCGGCGGGGCTGGACTTCGGATTCGGCTCCGTGTGTGGCGAGCGTTCTGCCTGGTCCGGGCCCCGGGGCTCGGTCTGGTCCGCTTGAGGCAGGCGCTCCAGGCGAGGCTCAGCCCCGCGGTGTTTCGCGGACTCAAGAAAATCTGGAACCTCTTTGGCGGCCGGATGAAAGCGTAGCGCAGTCCTTTAAAATAGTAGGAGCCAACTTCAGGAGGCTCTAAAATAGCTAAAGATCCCTCGGAAATCAGAGTCTCGTGACCTCGCCTCCTCCAAGATCTGGAAAAAGCGCCAGAGGACTGGCGCACTCCACAAGCTGGCGCACCATTGCAACGCACCTCAGAAATCGCGAAGCGTCATGGAGTGCGGTAGTCCTCTACCGCTTTTGGCAGTGCGGTTCGCACCACCGTTGCGGGCGTCAACACCAGGGAAACACGCACCCCTTGCCACGGGGCTGGTTTTCGGCCAAGGTTCGATCGTTCCCGAGTCAATGGTTTCGTTTTGGGGCCCAGAGAAATGATCATAAGCAGAACACCGTATCGAATATCGCTGTTTGGTGGCGGGACGGATTATCCGGCCTGGTACCGGCAACACGGCGGGGCGGTGCTGTCGGTCACCATTAACAAGTACTGTTATCTCACCTGCCGGTATCTTCCCCCGTTCTTTGAACATCGGTTCCGGGTGGTCTATTCGCGCATCGAGGATTGCCGATCGGTGGACGAGATCGCTCATCCGGCGGTCCGGTCCATCCTGCAGTTTCTAAAATTCGAGCGCGGTCTTGAGATTCATCACGACGGCGATCTGCCGGGCCGCAGTGGCATGGGTTCCAGCTCGGCATTTACGGTGGGATTGCTGAATGCGTTGTATGCGTTGCGGGGAGAGAGTCCGGATAAACCGCAGCTCGCCCGGGAGAGCATTCATGTCGAGCAGGAGTTGCTCAAGGAGACGGTGGGATCCCAGGATCAGGTCTGTGCCGCGTATGGAGGATTGAACCTGATTCAGTTTCACCGGGACGGTGGGGTGGAGGTCGAACCGGTCAAACTGCCGGAAGAGCGGTTGTCCGAGCTTCAGGAACACCTGATGCTTTTTTACACGGGGATCAAACGCACCGCCTCGGATATTGCGGCGACGTATGTCCATGGAATCGACGCGAAGGAGGCGCAGTTGAAAACGATGTCCCGGTTTGTCTCGGAGGCGCTGGCGATTCTCCGCGAAGGGGGAGGGATGGAGGCGTTCGGTCGGCTGCTGCATCGTTCCTGGGAATCGAAACGCAGTCTGAGTGACTGTGTGTCCAACGCGCGGGTGGATCAGTTTTATGCGAAGGGGATTGCGGCGGGAGCGCTGGGTGGCAAGTTGTTGGGGGCTGGCGGCGGCGGGTTTCTGCTGATGTTCGTGCCGCCGGACCACAGGGCGGCCGTGCGCGCCACTCTGAGCGATCTGATCCATGTGCCGTTCGAATTCGAGTTTTCGGGGAGTCAGATCATTTTTGCGGATCACGAAGAGGATTTCGAAGAGCAGGAAAAACTCCGTGATCAGCAGCCGATAGCCGCGTTTCGGGAGCTGTCGGGCGGAAGTTCGTAATCCGACCGTCGAACCCCGGGGGCATGGTTGTTGCCGGGTGCCGCGGTGCTGGTTCTCAGTCGTTCAACCCGAAATATTTCGCCCGGATCCAATCCGGCTGCGCGTTGTCCGGTTGCCGCTTGCGTCCGGTCAGGTCCAGGTGCATCGGTTTCGGATGGTCGGTCGTGAGAGGCTGCGTGTCACCGACCTTTTGTTGCCAGGCTCTGGTGAGGGTCAGGAGACGGGTGACATCGCCGGTTCGATCCGGATCGCCGGCGAGATCGTGGAGTTCGAGCGGATCGTTCTTGAGATCGAACAACTGGCGATGATTGATCTGGGGGTAGGAGATCAGCTTCCATTGCTCATCGCGGACGGACCGCATCACATTGCCATACGGCAGAAAGACTGAATTCCGAACCATCGACTGTTTCCCCAGCCAGATCGGTTCCAGGCTGTGGCCTGCCAGCTCGCCGGGTTCGGCAATGCCCGTCACCGAACAGAGGGTGGGGAGGATGTCGAACAGGTAGGTGAACGCGTCGCTTGACCCGCCCTTGGGGATTCCGGGTCCCACAAAGATGAGGGGGCACTTCATGCTGTGTTCATACAGGCTCTGTTTGCCCAACAACCCGTGGCTGCCGATCGCCAGGCCGTGGTCGGCTGAATAGATGATCAGCGTCTTGTCGGCACGACCGCTCTTTTCGAGGGCTTTCAGGATTCTGCCGATCTGCTCGTCGAGATGGGTGATCAACCCGTAATACTCGGCCAGTTGGGATTGCACGACTTCCTTCGTTCTGGGCCATCCGGCAAGGGCTTCATCGCGAATGACCAGGTTGCCGTTGTCGAAAGGATGTTGCGGGAGGAAGTTCTTCGGGAGCGGCGGCAGGTTTCGGTAGTACTGCTCGCGGTAGGCTTCGGGTGGGTTGCGGGGATCATGCGGTGCGGTGAACGCTGCGTACGCGAAGAAGGGGGCTTCTTCCTGATACCCATCGAGGAAGTCAACCATGGCATCGGCGAACTCCTCGCTGGAAAACTTCGATGCCGTGCGTTTGTTCACCAGTCTGCCACCCTCGGCGATGTCCTGCACCTGCACCTGGGTGTGGTCGGCCATGCCACCCAGGAAGACCGATTTGCCCCGCTCGAATCCCCGCAGGAGTGCCGGCGCTTGGTTGTGCCATTTCCCAGTGACGAAAGTGGTGTACCCGTTTTCGCGCAGCAGTTCCGGAAGGATCTTCACCCCGGTCAGGTTGTGGTCAACCTTCAGCCAGGTCCGCCCGCTCATCAGCATCGCTCGACTCGGGATACACACCGCACCGCTGTTGGAGCCGAAACAGTAGTTCGCCCGAAAGCTGAATCCCTCACCAACCAGTCGATCGAGGTTCGGAGTCTGGATGTTCGGATTTCCCTGCGCGGCGATGGTGTCGGCTCGTTGATCGTCGGCGAACAGAAACAGGATGTTCAGTCGTTCGGCTGCGTTTGAGGAGGCAGGGACCGAAGTCCAGATCATCAGGGCACCCAGAATCAATAGAACGGAGCGAAACAGAGGCTTTGACATGATCGGATTGTAACGGTTACGCAACGGTTTTGAAGCACCGAATTCGTGGCACCCGCGAATGGATCACAATTTCTTCCAACGATCCCTTCGATCCCTTTTCGTCCAAACCATTCCGGGGTGCGGTCAATGGGTTCGTTCAAGCAGGTGCGCCGCCAAGGCGCGCAGGGTCGCGCCCCGGGCACCGAACCGGTCGAGCGAGGCATACGCCTTCTGGGTCAACTGCCGGGCAATGGTTTGGGATCGTTTCATTCCCACGATGGAAGGAAAGGTGGCCTTCTGCGCGGCGGTGTCCTTGCCTGCCGTTTTGCCGAGTTGTTCGGACGTCTGGGTCACGTCCAGAATGTCGTCGATCACCTGGAAGGCCAGTCCGACATGATACCCGAAATCCGACAACGCCTGCAGTTCCGCGGGTGTGCAGTTGGCGCTCATGCCTCCCAAACGCACGGCGCAACGGAGCAGAGCCGATGTTTTGCGTTCGTGGATGAATCGGAGTTCGGCGGCGGAGACCTTCTTTCCTTCACCTTCCAGGTCGGCAACCTGGCCGGCGATGAGTTGGAGCGACCCGGCTGCCTGGCTTAATTCCAGAATGATCGTGCGGTGCGGATACCGGGCCCAGCCTTTGCATCCGGCGGCGATCTCAAACGCCTGGGTCAGGAGCGCGTCCCCGGCCAGGATGGCGATGCCTTCACCGAAGACCTTGTGATTGGTCGGTTTCCCGCGCCGGAAATCATCGTTGTCCATGGCGGGCAAATCGTCGTGGATCAGGGAATACGTGTGAATGCATTCAACCGCACACGCCAGGGGCATGGCATCCCGGGGATCCCCCTTGCAAGCCGCGGCGGCGGCAAGACAGAGAACGGGACGCAACCGTTTTCCTCCGGCAAAGAGCGAGTATCTCATCGCCTGGTGTACGGTGGTGGGCCGGGTGCGGGCGGGCGGCAGCACCTTGTTCAAAGCCTGGTTCACGGCCTTCGTCTGATTTTCCAGGAGGGCGGCCAGCTCGTTCGAGCTGAGTTTTGCGGGTGGAGCAATGATTTTGCGGGCAGGCATCGGTTGGGTTTTAGGCGACGGGTCGTCCCCGATCAAGGACAGATTCGCCGGGTGCAATGGGTATTTGGAGATCGCCGGAATACCTGGATGACAAAGACCGGCTTTCGGCACCCGGATCCGGAGCTCAAGAGATGGACAAAGGCAGTCCTCATCGTCTTCAAGTGCGCCATTCGGGTGAGACAGCGCCCGTGTTGATGTGACAATGTGGCTCTTGTGGCGCACTTGGCTCGAGCTTATCCTGGCGGGGTGGTCTGTATAATATCAACGTATGGAACATGTTAGGAATGTTTCGGGGCGCTGGCATGGTCTCTGCTGAAGATGCAATTGAATTTTAACAGATTAAGTTATGGCGAAGGTACTAGGCATTGATTTAGGAACAACGAACTCCTGCATGTGCGTCATGGAAGGTGGGGAGCCTCTCGTGTTGGAAAACTCTGAAGGCAAACGCACGACGCCTTCCATTGTGGCATTCACGAAATCCGGTGAGCGACTTGTGGGTGACGCTGCCAAACGGCAGGCGGTCACGAATCCGCGAAACACGGTCTATTCCGTGAAGCGGTTTATGGGTCGGAAGTTTGACGAAATCCACGAAGAGCAGAAACGGGTTCCGTATGGGGTCGTCAAGGCTGCCAACGGGGATGCTGCGGTGGAGGTTGAGGTCGACGGAAAGCCCAAGCAGTTTAGTCCGCCCGAGATTTCGGCGATGATTCTCTCCAAGCTCAAAGCGGACGCTGAGATGCGTCTTGGTGAGACGATCAGTCAGGCAGTGATCACGGTCCCTGCCTACTTCAACGATTCCCAGCGGCAGGCCACCAAGGATGCGGGTCGGATTGCGGGGTTGGAGGTGTTGCGGATCATCAATGAACCAACCGCCGCCTCCCTGGCCTACGGTCTGGACAAGAAGAAGGACGAAAAGATCGCCGTTTATGATTTGGGCGGGGGCACCTTCGATATATCCGTGCTGGAGATTGGTGATGGAGTTTTCGAAGTGAAAGCCACCAACGGCGACACTCATCTGGGTGGCGATGACTGGGATTCGGCGATCATGGATTGGATTCTCGATGAATTCAAACGCGACCATGGCATGGATTTGCGCAAGCAGCCCGACGCGATTCAACGCATCAAGGAAGAGGCGGAAAAAGCGAAGATCGCGCTGTCCAGCGCGCAGGAGTTCGATATCAACCTGCCGTTCATCACGGCGGACGCTTCGGGACCCAAGCATGTGAGTTCCAAACTGACCCGTTCACGGATGGAGCAGTTGTGCGACCGGTTGTTCGAACGGACGGTTGCACCGGTGAAGAACTGTTTGAAGGACGCCGGCATTTCGACCGATGAAATTGACGAGTTGGTGCTGGTGGGAGGCATGACCCGCATGCAGCGTGTGGTGGAAACCGCCCGGGCTCTGGTCAACAAGGCACCCCATCAGGGGGTCAACCCCGACGAGGTGGTCGCGATCGGAGCGGCGATTCAGGGTGGTGTGCTCAAGGGCGACGTCAAGGATGTGCTCCTGTTGGATGTCACCCCCCTGTCCCTGGGCATCGAGACGCTCGGTGGAGTGTTCACAAAGCTCATTGAGAGAAATACCACGGTGCCGACGCGCAAATCCGAGATTTTTTCGACCGCTTCGGACAATCAGCCCGGGGTCGAGATTCATGTGCTCCAGGGGGAGCGGCCGATGACCAAGGACAACAAGACCATCGGCAAGTTTAATCTCACCGATATCCCGCCGGCGCCGCGCGGAGTGCCCCAGGTCGAAGTGACCTTCGACATTGATGCCAACGGCATCCTGCACGTCAGCGCCAAGGACCTGGGAACTGGCAAGGAACAAAAAATTACAATTTCAGCCAGCAGCGGCCTTTCCAAGGACGAGATTGAGAAACTGAAAAAGGACGCTGAGCTGCACGCCGAGGAGGATAAAAAGCGCCGGGAGGAAATTGAAATCCGGAATGAGGCGGACAACTCCGTGTATCGGTCCGAGAAAATGCTCAAGGACAATGCCGACAAGATCTCGGGGACGGACAAGACCCGGATCGAAGAGGTGGCTGGTGCGGTGAAGGACGCCCTCAAGGGATCTGACGTCGACGCGATCAAGTCTGCGAGCGAGAAGCTCAACGAGGCATGGCAGTCGGTCTCCGCCGAGCTCTACAAGGCCGCTGCCGAGAAAGCCAAGGAGAAACCGCAGGAAGGTGGGGCTTCTGAAGAGCCGAGTTCCGGGAAATCCAAGGGCGGCAAGGACGACGGTCCGATCATCGACGCCGAAGTGGTGGACGAAAACAAGTGATCGGAAGCGATAATTTTCCCGCAGCGAGTGCGGCGGGCTTTGATTCATCAATCAAATCGTAATAACAAAGGATAAAAAAAAACCTATGGCAATCAATGTGAAACCACTCGGCGACCGAGTTTTGGTCGAGGCAGTGGCAGAGGCGGAAGAAAAGAAGGGTGGGATCATCATCCCTGACTCTGCAAAAGAAAAACCGATGGAAAGTGTCGTTGTGGCGCTTGGCACCGGAAAAACGGACGACGCAGGGAAGAAAGTTCCTTTCGAAGTCAAGAAAGGCGATCGCGTCTTGGTGAGCAAATACGGCGGCACTGAGATCAAGTTGGACGGCAAGGAGTACAAGATTTTGAACTCCGACGACATTCTTGCGGTTATTGGCTAACAAATTAGAAAAGGATTTACAGATTTATGGCAGCAAAACAATTGCTCTTCGAAGAAGCCGCCCGGCAGTCACTCCTCAAAGGTGTGAGCAAGCTGGCGCGTGCAGTCACCGCCACCCTGGGCCCGAAAGGCCGCAATGTGGTTCTCGACAAAAAATTCGGTTCCCCCACCGTCACCAAAGATGGTGTGACGGTTGCCAAGGAAATCGAGTTGGAGGATCCCTACGAGAACATGGGTGCACAGATGGTGCGTGAAGTGGCCAGCCGGACCAGCGACGCCGCTGGTGACGGGACGACCACAGCGACCGTTCTCGCCGAATCGATCTTCCGCGAAGGTCTGAAGTACGTCACCTCGGGGGCGAATCCGATTGGCATGCAGCGGGGCATCCAGAAAGCGGTCGAAACCGCCGTGGAGCATCTGGCCAAAATCGCCAAGAAGGTCAAGGACAAGGAAGAGATCAAACAGGTGGCCACCGTTTCGGCCAACTGGGACACCACGATCGGTGAGATCATTGCCGACGCCATGGACAAGGTGGGCAAAGACGGCACCATCACCGTGGAAGAAGCCAAGTCGATTGAAACAACCCTCGAAGTGGTCGAGGGCATGCAGTTCGACAAGGGCTATCTCTCTCCGTACTTCGTGACGAACGCCGAGGCCATGGAAGTCAAGTTGGAGGAAGCTTACATCCTGATCTACGAGAAGAAGATCAGCAACCTCAAGGACATGCTTCCCCTGCTCGAGCGCGTTGCCAAGGTCGGCAAACCCCTGCTCATCATCGCTGAAGACGTCGAAGGCGAAGCGCTGGCAACCCTGGTTGTCAACAAGCTCCGCGGCACACTCAACATCTGCGCCGTCAAGGCACCCGGATTCGGTGATCGCCGCAAAGCGATGCTCGAAGACATCGCCATCCTCACCGGTGGAAAATGTCTGACCGAGGATCTGGGCATCAAGCTCGAAAACGTGCAGCTCGAAGATCTCGGACGCGCCAAGTCGATCGTGATCGACAAGGAGAACTCCACGATCGTCGAAGGCAGCGGCAAATCCTCCGAGATCCAGGGCCGGGTCAACCAGATCCGCCGCCAGATCGAAGAAACCACTTCCGATTACGATCGCGAAAAACTCCAGGAACGCCTGGCCAAGCTCGCCGGTGGTGTTGCCGTCATCAATGTCGGTGCCGCAACCGAGACTGAGATGAAGGAGAAGAAGGCCCGTGTCGAAGACGCGCTGCACGCCACCCGTGCCGCTGTCGAAGAAGGCATCGTGCCCGGAGGCGGCGTTGCGCTGCTCCGTTGTTTCAATGCACTCGAAGCCCTGGTGCTCGAGGACGAGGACGAGAAGATCGGCTTGGCCATCGTCAAACGCGCCATCGAGGCCCCGACCCGCGCTCTGGCGAACAATGCCGGTGTCGAAGGTTCCGTCGTCATCCAGGAGATCAAGAAGCGCAAGGGCAACGACGGATACAACGTCGGAACCGGCGAATACGTGGACCTCGTCAAGGCGGGTGTGGTTGATCCCAAGAAGGTGACCCGCACCGCGCTGCAGAACGCGGCGTCGATCGCTGGTCTGCTCCTCACCACCGAATGCTTGATCACCGAGATTCCTGAGAAGGAAAAGGCGGCACCGGCTCCGGGCGGTCACGGTGGCATGGGCGGCATGGACTACTAATTCCTGCGCCAGGAATAGAATTCACAAAACGGGACCGGCTTTGCCGGTCCCGTTTTTTGCTTTTTGGGGAACCAAGCGCGAGGGACTTTGAGTCTTTCATTCCACTGGAGGGTGTGATTGGATTGAAGCCTCGTGAATTCCATCTCTCAAATCATCGGGTTCGTGATGCTGATTGGATTGGGGTTGCTGGCCTGCTGGAAGACCTGGGACATGCTTCGGAACAGCGAGGATCCGTACAAGCTGGGGATCAAATGGGGTGTTACACTTCTTTACGTGTTCGGACTCTGGTTCTGTTCGCGGATCGGTCCGTTCGGTCTGCTGATCAGCATTCCTTTGAGTTTGATCGTCGGGATCATGTGGGCTTCGAACCTTGGAAACCTCATCGCCGGTCCGCTCGTTTCGTTTTACACCGGAGGCTCGCGCGAGATTGAACCCAGGCCTCTCTACTCCATGGCGGAGGCGAGGCGGAAACGGGGGGATTATCCGGGGGCAATCGCCGAGGTGAAAAAGCAGTTGGCCCGATTTCCCGAGGATTTCGAGGGGTTGCTTTTGCTTGCGGAGATTCAGGCTGGAAATCTGGGTGATCTGGAGGCGGCCCGGGAAGCGATCGAATCCATTCTTTCAACGGACGGGCATGCTTCCAGGAATCTCGCGTTTGCGCTGAACCGCCTGGCCGATTGGGAACTGCGACTGGGGCACAATCCGGAGGCGGCCCGGACCACGCTCGAACGAATCGTAAACATCAACCCCGAGAGCGAACAGGCGCAGATGGCGCTGCAACGAATCGCTCATCTCCGTGCTGCGGGGGAGGGACCGACGGACTCGGAGCCCCATAAGTTTGTGGTCATCGAGCATCAGCAGAGTCTGGGTTTGCAGCAGAGTGCGCCTTCCATTCAGGCAGTGGATGATCCCGTGGCTGCGGCGGCCGATTGTGTGCGGCATCTTCAGGAGCATCCGCACGATTTCGAAGTGCGGGAGCGGTTGGCCGAGATATACGCGAGCCACTACCAGCGTTTGGATCTGGCGGCTGATCAGCTTGAGTTTCTCATAGGCACTCCGAATCAGCCGGCCAGGCAGGTGGTGCGCTGGCTGAACCGACTTGCCGATCTGCAGGTCCTGCTGATCGGCGATGCCGACCGGGTGCGAAGCACTCTGCTCAGAATCTGTGAGGCCTACCCGAATTCGGCGGCTGCTCAGAATGCCCAGAACCGCATCGCCTACCTGAACCGCGAGATTCGTTCCAAAGAAAAGAGCCAAGTCGTGCGACTTGGCTCTTACGAGCAGAATATTGGATTAAAGGGGGGCAAGCCTACTGGGTGAGGCGCAGGGCGATCTGTTTGTCGATCTCACTGGACAGGGCGATGTCGGCCAATCCGCCCTTTCGCCGCGCCTGAACACGGACCCGGCTCACGTTGGGTTCGACTTCATCCACGGCAACCCAGACGGTGCGTGTGTCGATTTTCGCTTCAAGCGTTTTCTTGATCGTGTTTTCGCCGTACAACGTTCCGTTGAACTGAAGGACCGCTTTTGCCGCCGTGAAGATCTCGTCCACAGAACGTTGGTAGCGGCTTTCGATCGTATCGTTCGAGAAAGGAACCCCTGGCCGCATCCGCCCGTCGGGACTGCTGAAACAGCCCGAACCCAGCAGTGCGATGCTGCCTGCCAGAAGCAATACGAGAAAATGATGTTTCATGGCCTGCGTTATGCCGTTAATTCGCTTGTTCCGTCAAGCTCTAACCAACATTCGCAAGGCTGATCGGGATTGCCGACAGGTTCCGGGGCTCCCGCAAAACGGCCCCATCCCTGCGTGCCCATGGATCCGGATGATTGCCGTCCGACACAATGTGTAAAAACTGGTCGACAGAAACCGGAAAAAGATGCTATAAAAAACGTTGGCGTGTTCGGAAGTTCCGTGTTTTGCTTCATGCAACTGGTATGGCATGGATGTAGCTTTGCTGTTTCTGCGAAACGGAATTCGGTTGGCTGAGCGAATCGCGTTGGAAAGAACCTGGTTATGGCTTTAAACCCTGTAAATGAGATTGGATCGAATACATTTGGATTCGTTCTCGCCCGCATTCTCAACGACCATTCGTCGGCCCTGCAGCAGTCGCTCATCCGGTTGACCACGGGCCTCAAGTCGATCACGGACGATCCCGCCGGAATGTCGAGCGTGATTCGCTCGGAGAACGAAATCTCACGGCTTGGAGCTGCAAAAACCGTGCTGGGCAACGCCGCGTCGTACAACTCCAGCCAGACTGATTTTTTGAGTGACGTCTCCACTTCGCTCAGTCGCATGAGCGAGTTGGCCATCTCCTCCCAGAGCGCAGCCACTTCCGATGCTCAACGATCGGCCAACCAGGTCGAGTTTGAGGAGTTGCAGGGTTTCATCAGCAACGTTGAGGCCGGACCTTCAATGGGCTTAATCTATTCGGCACAACGGACTTGCAGATTGTTCGGGACGCCAACGGCGGCAAGTTCAATCTGAAGGCGATTGACTACTCCAAAGTCGATTCCGGAAGCAACATTTTCCAGAACACCGTGGACGTCAGTTCCATTGCCAAGGCTACAGCTGCCGAGTTTGCGGTGACCACGGCCGTTGCCGCTTTGACTGCCTTGCAGGGAATTGCCACAGCGGGTGCCGGACGAATCGACAACGAAAGCGGGTCCATCACAATCCAGGAAGAGAATCTGCAGGCTGTTGTCGATCGCATCAAAAACGTGGATATAACCACCGAGAACGAAGAGTTTTCGAACCTCTCGCTGCTCACGCAGACGGGCACAACACTCATTGCGCAATACAACCTGTTACGCTCGAATCTCCTCACGCTGTTTCAGTAGAGCGTGCAGCGGTGGCCTGATGTTTCCATTGCCGGACCCGGTTCGGCTCCGCATCCTGAAACCTGCTTGAGGTTTTTCACGGTAGGGCTATTTTTTCAACATGCCAATTTACGAGTTTCATTGCCAACAGTGTGGGCGGGATAGCGAAGTCCTCGTTCGATCAAGCGATTGGGAGGGGACGCGCTGCCCCAAATGCGAATCTCCCAAGCTCACCAAGAAACTGTCGGTTTTTTCTGCTGCTGGCGGCGGCGAATCCGATCCGGGACCCGCCTGCAGCGGGAATCCATCCGCTTGCGGGCGGTGCGGGGATTTTTAACGAAGCCCTGGGCCGGGTTCTCCGACAGGGATTGAGCGGCTCACTGCCATTCGTTTAAGGGATTCGGAAGGCGGGGGTGGTCCGTTTGGGACGAATGTCTGCCTCGTGTTTGGAGCAGTGGAGACCGAATCGGGACCGTCTCATTTTTTCACCGGAACGTACGGGAAGGAGCGTGTTGTTTAGGTATCCGAAAAGCGGCGTCGGCGCTGCGCTCTGGTGCCGCAGTCCAGGATCTGGCAATTGTGTGATACCCCCTGAATGAAGGTGCCCGGGTGGACTGGGTGGACTGGGTGGATTGGGTGGATTGGGTGGATTGGGTGGATTGGGTGGATTGGGTGGAGGAGGTACACCACCCCGCGGGGTTTGCTCCGGTCTTTGCCAGGTTCGCGACAGCGTCGTGGAGTGCGGCAGTCCTCTGCCGCTTTTGGATCTGCCGCCCTGTGGAGTGCGGCAGGTTTGGGCGAACCAGCGAATTCGTGTCTGCAATGGGCATGGATTCCAGTGCATGGCGTCGGAAGAACGACGGTGTTTTGGAGTGCGCGCGGCAGAGCGCAGCGCCGACGCCGCTTTGGTCGAGCCCGAAGAGGCAAACTCGCTCACTCCCATCAGGGTCCCAATCCATTCAACGGCAAGCCATGAGGAACCTCGAAATCCTCAACGAGGGCATCTCCGCCCCTTAAACGAATGGCAGTGTTGAGCGGCTGCCCGGGGAGGCTCCGGCTCTCAAGTGGCGCACAGCTGCTCGGGAGTGATTTCCGTCAAATCCCTCAGCAAAACGGTTGGTCGATGCGCCGCCAGGTGCTCATGGGTCGCGCCTCCGGTTGCAACGGCCAGGCTCTTTGCCTGAATGGCCTCGGCGCACCGGATGTCCAGCGGTGTATCCCCAATCACCAAAACCTCGTCGCCGGAAACACGTTTTCCCAGGTAATCACTGGCGCGGTCCCGTGCAATCGCCGCCAGTTGGTTCCGATCCTCATGATCGTCCCCGAACGCTCCGGTTTCGAACATGCCCCATAGATCGTAGTGGCGGAGTTTGATTTCAGCGCCGAGCCGGATGTTTCCGGTCAACAACCCCAGGAGTGGCGGGTTTGGCAACCGCTGGAGTCCTTCGATCAATTCGCGCGTGCCAGGGCAGGGCGATCCTTCCGCTTCCGTGAGCAGATGCTGCAGCCAGAATACGTAGGTTTGGAAGAACCGGTCGAATTCCGCCGGGCCCGGTTCAATCTGCCGTTTGCCAAGGCACTCCCGGACCAGGGACGGATCTGTGCGCCCTGCGAATTGTACATGCCGTGTGGCGTCTGGAGCGTTGAACTGGCTGGCGAACGTCCTTTCAAACGCGCGCACTCCGGCACCCCCGGTTCTCACCAGAGTGCCGTCGATGTCGAATAGGACCACACGAATCACGCTTGGTATGCGGACAAATCGCCCGCTCAGATCGTTTCGGGAAATACCTTCTCCGGGTTCACGCCAAGATCGACGATGGCTTTTTGGACGAGGTCCGGTTTGACATCGCCCCGTTCCGCCATGGCGTAAAGCGTGGCTACAACAGTTGTTTCGGCGTCGACCTCGAAGAAACGGCGCAGATTGGGCCGGGTATCGCTGCGACCGAATCCGTCGGTTCCCAGGGTCATCAAGCCTCCCGGAACCCAGGGTGCGATCTGGTCGGGCACAATCTTCATGTTGTCGGAGACCGCTACAAACGCTCCCTTTTCGTTTTCGAGCAGCTCTTCCACATGCGACTTGCGACGGGGTTCGGTCGGATGGAGCATGTTCCACCGCCGGGTGCGGAGTGCGTCGTTGCGGAGCAGCTTGTAGTTGGTGGCGCTCCAGATGTCCACCGAGACCTTGTACCGTTCCGCCAGGATATCCTGGGCTCGGAGAGCCTCCATGATGATGGGGCCGCTCCCGAAGATGTGGGCCCTGCGCGCCTTTTGTTCGGGACCGCTCTTGAACTTGTAAAGTCCCCGCAATACCCCCTCCTCGACGCCCTTGGGCATCGGCGGCATCGGGTAGTTGTCGTTGTAGAGGGCCAGGTAATAAAAGATTTCTTCGCCGCGTTCGTACATGCGGCGGAGGCCTTCGGCGATGATGATGGCCACTTCGTAGGCAAAGGCGGGATCGTAGGTGATCAGGGTCGGGATCGTGCTGGCGAGCACGAGGCTGTGGCCGTCCTGATGTTGCAGTCCCTCACCGTTGAGGGAGGTGCGGCCGGAGGTGGCTCCGAGCAGGAATCCCTTGGCCTTGATGTCGCCCGCGAGCCAGGCCAGGTCCCCGATTCTCTGGAATCCGAACATCGAATAATAGATGTAAAACGGAATCATGTTCACTCCGTTGGTGGCATACGAAGTGCCCGCCGCGATGAAGGAAGACATGGATCCCGCTTCGGTGATGCCCTCCTCCAGGATCTGGCCGTCCTTGGTCTCGTGATAGTATAACAGGGACTTTTTGTCGACCGGCTCGTACAGCTGGCCGCGGTGGGCGTAAATCCCGATCTCGCGAAACAGCGCGTCCATCCCAAAAGTGCGGGCTTCGTCGGGAATGATCGGCACGATCTGCCGCCCGATCGTCTTGTCCCTCAGCAGAGTGCTGAGCAAACGCACAAAAGCCATCGTGGTCGACACGGTTGCTTTGCCGGATCCCTTGAAAAATTCAGCGAAACTTTCCAGCGGAGGCACCTGGAGAGCCGGAGCCGTGATTTTCCGTTCCGGAAGAAATCCACCCAGCTTGCGGCGGCGTTCAAAAAGGTATTCGGTTTCCGGACTGTCCAGGGGCGGCCGGTAAAACGGGGCGTTGACGACATCCTCGTCGTTGATCGGAATGCGGAACCGTTCGCGGAATTCGCGGAGCTCCTTTTCGTTCAGCTTTTTCTGCTGATGGGTCACGTTGCGGCCTTCGCCTGCTTCCCCCAGTCCGTAGCCCTTGATGGTTTTGGCAAGGATCACCGTGGGCGAACCGGTGTGCGTGATGGCTGCCTGGTAGGCGGCGTACATCTTCCGGGTGTCGTGACCGCCCCTCAGGAGTTTTCGAATCTGATCGTCGGTGAGGTGGTTCACCAGCTTGAGCAGTTCCGGGTATTTTCCGAAGAAATGTTTTCGGGTGAAGCTTCCGGGTTCGACCGAGTATTTCTGGTAATCCCCGTCCACCACCTCTTCCATGCGCTTGACCAGCAGGCCGCTCTTGTCCGCTTCGATCAGGGCGTCCCAGTCGGATCCCCAGATCACCTTGATGACATTCCAGCCCGCTCCACGGAAGAGGCCTTCGAGTTCCTGAATGATCTTTCCATTGCCGCGCACCGGTCCGTCCAGGCGCTGCAGGTTGCAGTTGATCACCCAGATCAGATTGTCCAGATGCTCACGGGAGGCCAGAGTCAGCGATCCGAGTGTCTCGGGTTCGTCCGACTCTCCGTCGCCCACAAAACACCAGACTTTCGACTCGTCTCCTTTGAGAAACCCGCGGGCACGCAGGTAACGGTTGAACCGCGCCTGATAGATCGACATGATCGGGCCCAGTCCCATCGACACGGTTGGGAACTGCCAGAAATGCGGCATCAGGTAGGGGTGGGGGTAGGAAGAGAGCCCTC
>JAIPJX010000215.1 GCA_021733945.1 Verrucomicrobiota bacterium
AAACCCGTTGATCAACAACCATCGCATCACCCCACCCAACGAACGATCCGGGGTTCATAAATTTTCTCCCGCTGAGACGCGGAGACGCAGAGAGGGGATGTTTTTTCGGTCCGTCTTCGCTGCCCCTCTGCGCCTCTGCGGGACTTCATCCACTCACGGTTCACTCGGAGGCTCTGCGTTGGAAGGGATCACGATCCGATAAAACCGCGAATCCCGCTTCGCACCCGGGTCCACCACCCTTTGCACCTGGTTTTCACCGCTCAGATTGATGTTCGTCAGCGTCCGCCAGGAACCCAGCGAATCCGAGAACTGGATCGAATACAATCGGTTGGTCCTCGCCAGGAACTCCAGCACGGCAGACTCCGGATTCGTCTCCACCGACTGGAACCTCAGGACACTGGCGGGATCGTTCGGATCCGTGTCAGCCAGGTATTCCTGCAGGTTGTCATAACCGTCGCCATCAGGATCCAGATGCGCATCGCCGACCCGGTTGGTCAAAAGGCCATGATCAATCTCCCACAAATCCGCCATTCCATCCCGGTCGAAATCAGCAAGCACCACAAGCGTCGCCGACACCACCACCCGGCCCCTGGATCCACTCGCCAGATTGGTGATGGTGACAACATAGCTTGTCGAATCGTCCAGCTGCACGTTCTCCAGCTTCAACACAGGATCCACCCCCGACTGCAGTGCCCGGGACGCGCCACGCCACGAGTAATACATCGGCAGCGTCCCCCTCGCCTCCACACTCAGCAGCACCGTCTGTCCAACCAGCGCAATCTGGCTCCGGGGCGGTTCGATAATCTGGGGCGGTACCAGGACGTTCAAGCGTGCCGGAGCACTCACCGCAATCGAACGACCGTCACTCACCGATACCCGGTAATCCCCGCTGTCCTCGATCTGCACATCCGCCAGACTCAACGTGGCCCCCGTGGCACCCGGAAGATCGATTCCCTCATGCGACCATTGGTAGTTCACCCGGCCGGACGCACGAACGGTGACACCAAACACGACGGTTTCGCCCGGAGGCACGTTCCTGTCGCTCGGATCCTCCGTGATGCGCACGCCTTCCTGAACGTCCAACACCACCGCCTGACTTCGCACGGAGCCGCTCTGTTGAACCACGATCACCTCGTAACGGCCCGCATCCCCCATCCCCGCCTTGTCTATGGCAAGCACGGGACCCGCCCCCACAACGCGGCCGTCCCGACGCCATTGAAAAACCAGTGGCCCCTCGCCCCGGGCAACAACGCTGAACTGCGCCCGGCCGCCCTCCACAACCGAGAGACTGGCCGGCTGGGTCACAATGCTCGGCAGCGCAGCCACGCCATTGCTCCGTCCCGCTGTCGGCGCAGACGCCGCCCAGGCACTCGAATCCAATCCATAACCGATCGGAGTGACCCGTTGTAAAGAATGCCCAAGGCCATCGGCGGCGGGCGGCCATGGAGCTCCATCCGTATAAGAAACCACATCCACAGGCAGACGGGGATGCGTGGTCTCATCCGCTTCACCCGGTTTGAGCAGGCGAAGGAAGTCCCCTCCATTGCCCAGTTTCCCCTTGAACGGCCCGAACAGGACCGCTTCGGGAGGAAGCGCCTGACGCGTACGAAACGCGGCGGCCCGATCGCCCTGCACGTCCGGATCAAAACTCACAACAACTGCAAACGCGCCGGCGGCAAGCGACACTCCCGGCGGAAAATCGAAACTCACCCCGCCACGCAGCGTCCAAACATCCGACGGATCTCCACTCCCGTGCATCGGCACTCCCTGATTGCTCACATTCCATAGCTCCACGAATTCATCCTCCGCATTGTCCCAATTCGCTCCGTTCACCACCTCGTCCGGAGGATGATACATCACCTCATGGATCACGATCGGTCCCACAACGGGTCCGGCGTTTTTTGCCCCGAGGGTCTCGGAAACTTGCGCCACAAAAAACTCTCCGCCGTCCACAGCCAGATACCGCCCGAACGACACGCCCTGACTGGACGGCCCGAATTCAAAGCCATGCGCGAACCGCCCAAAAACACCTTCCGCATTCGCCGAATACAGCATCACCTGATCGCCGAAACGATTGAAGGAAAAACCCAGATCACCAGACCCCGATGCATTAAAATCGTCTTCGTCCAACACCAGATATCCATTGGCCGGCACCGTTGTGCCCGGGGCGATCCGATATTTGCGGGGGATCTCGGGTTCATCCGTTAAATACCATCCCCCGATGTCGATCGGGGCCGTCCCCGGATTATGAAGTTCCACGGCATCCGGTCCGTCCCCGAACGCCCTGACCTCGTTGACAAACACAGCACTCAATTCAGGGACATTCACCCCGCCCGTTCCCGGATTACCATTCATCGCGGGACTGGGCCGCCAGGACTCACGAACTCCGTAGCGCCGCGGCACCCTCGATTCATCAGCAAGCTCAAGCGAGTATCCCAGCCCATCGGTCATCGGATACCAGGTGTCCGAATACGAGAACTCAAAAAGCACCGAGCCATCCCGCGCCAGCAGGCGCAGCAATTCCCCGCCATTCCCCAGCCCACCCGAATAGACTCCGAGGACGGCGGGCACCGGACCGTAACGCAACTCAAACGCGGCCCGGTTCCTCACAAGAATCACCCTCCCACCCGGATCGAGCTGCCCCCCCGGATCGAACGTAAACTGAATACCACCCTCGAGCTTCAGCCCCGACAACGCGATCGGATGCGGGGCGATATTTTTCAATTCCAGGAACTCGAAATCATCGTTGTTCAGCCCCGGCACACCCGCCAGCTCCACCGCCGTGGGCGGGCCCGGATTGTAACCCAGTTCCGAAACAACAATCTGACCCGGCATCGCGGGTCGTGTCGCAAGGAATTCGCCCTCCACCACGCCCGACCACGGGACGGTGATCTGGGGACCATTGCTGAGCCTGCGCGGATTGTAGTCCGGATCGTAGGCACGCACCCGGAGCACCGTGTCCTTCTGCAGAACGATCGGCCCCTGATAGGCCTGTGCCGAAGGCGACAGGCGACCACCAGCCAGTCTCGGATCCGAACCATCGACCGTGTAGTAGAAACGCCCTCCTCCGGCTCCCGAAATTTCAATCTGAAACCCAGGCCCGAAATAACCGCTCGCGCGACTCAATTGGGGCGCGCTCAAGAAATTCGTATCCATAAAATTGGCGCGTGCCCAAAGCCAGTTCTTCAGGTACTCAATCTCACCCGCCTGCGATCTCCCCCGTTTGGTCTGCCGCCACTTCGCAAAATCGCGCTCCGCAGATTCCTCCACGATTCCGGCAAACCGGTCGATCAACCCGTTCAGGCTCCGGTTGCTCAGAGAACCACGCCGGGTCTCCTGCCATCGATCGATCCAGGCCTGCAGGAACTCCGGATCGCGAAAAAGCCGGGTCCACCATACATCGGTGAAAAAGCCGGTTCCCCAGACAATCGGGCTCGCATCCCGCCCGTCGGTCGAACCCAAAGCCCGGTCATAATCCCAAACCGGACCGTACACCAGCGGACCGTTGCGCGGTTTACGCAGATAGGAACTGAGGCGCAGGGCGTCCACGTTGAAGGTCAACGTATCGACAATATGATGATCGACCCAGGATCCCCGATCGATGAACGGCGCATACCCGCGCACCGGGTCGGTGAAGTTCGCACCGCTGAGCGCTCTCCAAAAATCATTCATGAATCCGGCCAGATACTTCTCCTGAGGATCCCGTTCCAACGATTTCATTTCTTCCTCCTTCGGATCGACATAGGCCAGGGTCCGTCCCCCGGAAGAGAACCCGCTGTCGCCCGGATCAACCCGGTCGACCTTGAACATGTAGCCACCGGTCACCTCCGGTTTCTCCAGATCACCGGCGCGCAATTCGTCCACATCGACCCGGTTCGGGCCCCGCTTGATTTTCTCCAAAATGTTGTACACTCCCACATAGTGAGTTGAGGCGACCGACCCACCGGCGGTGGAAGCGTTCACAAACACCTCGGCAAACCGGTACCGGGGAGAATAGCGACCCAGGCGATGACTCATCTCAAACGCGAGCGGATTGTGGATCAGGGACGGATCGAAATTATACGGGGCATGGAACACCCAGTCGGATTCGGCTGGCATGCCCAGGAGCGGGAGATCCAACGGCTGATCCGCTTCATCCCAGAACTCAACCGCGTAATTTGCCTTGGGCTGACCTTCGGTGCTCGAACCACGGCGCCGGAACGAGGCCCGTGTCACCAACTGCGGAGCGCTCGCAATGGAACTGCGACCCCTCATGGGTTCGTGCAGGGTCACCACCCCGGCACGCTCCGCACTCGCCGAGATCGCCCCTCCACCAAGCGTGTGAATGACAATGATCGGCAAATCCGAGGTAAACCCCGCCACGTCGGAACTGAGACGGAGAAACGTTTCTGTCCGGACCACTCCCGAAAGCAGACCCGGGGTGAAGGTTCGAGCCCTTACCTGACGCGTTGCGTTCATAGGAATCGGTCCGGCATAGAGAGTCGCCTGCTCGCCCGGGGTCGAGCCGTCCACGGTGTACCGAATCACGGTTCCAGGAAGTGGATCAACCGACTCCAGGGTCAATGCAAACGGACGCTCAAACGTGCCGCCAGCCACTGAAAACTTGACGTCCCCCGAAGTGCCCGGTGCCCCCCCGCTGTTCGGAAACCCGGGGGATGCGACCTCAAAGAATCGAAACGCACCAGGCACCACCCGGGCTTGCCGGGCAATCAACTCGGGTGCCATCAGGAAATCGACGTCAAACCCGCTCCGGTTCAATGCATGGATCGCCAGCACATTCTCCCCCGTGCGCAACAGTCCGATCCGATCGCTGAGATCAATTCGGACCCGCTCCGGATCCAGGTCCCTTACCCGGGGCAGGACAGCCACCGAATCCCACTCCAGCGGGTCGGGAGCACGATCCCGGGCAACCTCGGTTCCGTTCAGGTAGGCGACAAAACCATCATCGTAATGCAGCGAAAACTGCACATCGTTCAACCCGACCACATCGGCGATCGTGAACCGGATTCGAATCAACGCCGTGGCATTCTCTCCATAAAGCAGCGACTCCACATCCTCCCCCGTGATGGTGTCGAACGGTGTCCCCGGCCTGTTCCGATTGTACATCGCCGGCATCCGCTGCTCGGGCCATTGACTGTCGTCGAAACCCGGCTGGGTCCAGCCACCATCCACTGCAGCCTTTGGAACGAGAAACCGGCCTGCGGCGTTGCGCGCGATCACCAGGCCTCCCTTCACCTCCTCATAGGCCAACCCATAGGAAACACCGGGGGTTTGGGAGGGCAACGCCGGTGCAAATTCCTGGACCACCGTCTTGCCGTCGGGCTCCACCAGGGCAAGGTAATCGCCCGAGGCACCCAGGCGAAAATTCGTGTGCAGGGGTTGTTCCGGATCCGCACGATCCACTCCGCTTGCAAACACCACCAGATACCCCCGCCCCGCCAACCGAACCGATGGAAACTTCCATTTCGACAAATTGGATGCGTCGTCGGTCAACCCATAACCAGTCATGTCAACGGGCTCGGCACCCGGGTTGAATATCTCGATCCAGTCCGGATACTCACCAAAGTCATCCCGGAGCGTTTCGCGATTATCGGTCATGACCTCGGTGATCATCAGCGGACTCGCGGCACGAGAGAAAGCGCACAACGCAACGAGGAGAGAAACAAAAAAGAAACGAATCCCAGCCATAAAGCAATATTTTGGATACGGAGTCAGTTACAAGCCTTGCCAGCTTTTTCCAGATGCGTCAATCCAAAGGGTCTCGCATCGCCCGCGCCTGTCTTAGGTCACTTTTTTGTCATGCACCCCGCCTGAACTTGGCTGGTCGAAAACTATTGTTCACCCGCAAACTTTACGGCCTCATTCTTGACTGAGTTGGAGAGATATAGGCCTCCTTTCTTTTCGATCTCCTCGATTGCGGCTCTGACCGAGTGAAGGTGGCCTTTTGTTTTGGCATCCAGCAACACGGCCAAGACACCGGCACATCTGATGCCGAGCCCGGACGCTGCCGTCCGAGCCTTGCGGTCATCGGTCACGAGCAAGTTGGCAGAAATCTCTTTCGCCAACTGAATTGCCTCCACTTCGCCAAGACCAAGTAATTCGGTGCCAGGTAAACGCTGCATCCTCGCTGAAACCGACTGCCGAAAAAGAAATCCCGGCAGACGCGGATGGAAGACGCTCAACTCATCCCACACCGCCTGTGGAACTATTACGCTTCCAAACAACTTCTGGAGCAACCCTTCCTGACCGGCCTTAAGAAGTGTGGTGATCGCGGTCGTGTCGCTGACAGTGATCACGGCTTATGTTCCAGATCTTGCCCTACGAGAGGGCTTTCAGGACGGCCATGTCTGCTCGCAGATCATCGGTGTCGTAATTGACTGGAATTCGTCGGCGGCCAAGTTCGGCAAGAAATCCCGGTGAAGACAACCCGGCAATTTCAGCGGCCCTGCCCAGCGAGACCTGCTCCCGCTTGTAGAGACCGATGGCAATGTCCACGAGCGCGTCGTTTTCGCTCAACGCAAGATCACCGAGTCGCTCCGATGGAATGGTCACGGTCATACTTCAGCCAACCATACTCCAATGCTCGCCATGAGGGCAAGCACGCCGTCAGTTTTCAGGAAGCGATCACGGTTCTCGGCAATCCAGCCGGCCTGCGCTCCAGATCCAAAACCCTCCAGCCTGCGATGCGATGCTTTAGGCAAAACGGCGGGAGCAGCGTCCGAAGCTCCGCAAGGAGGGCGGTTTTGTTCGATGCAACAGCCTGTGGTTGCATGTTTCGGCTCGGAACCAGCGGTTGAAGCCGCCTGTTTGGCTTGCTGAGCCGACGCCAACCCAGCCAAAGAACCCAGGAATTCATCGTGTTGCGTTGGTAAACGTGCGGAGGGGTTAAATTTCCTGGCCGACGGCTTCGGACCAGTGGCGGCTTCGAGGGCCCACCTGAAGTTCCGGGGATCTTGAAACAACTATGGGTTATTTGCACGGCGAAAGCATGAACGTTCGGAGTCCGTTGGAAACACTTTTCACATAACCAACGGTCGTCGGCCGGAGTTGGGACATCCCAACTTTCCGGAGTTATCCACAGGCGGCCTGTGCACTGAGTTTCAACGAGACCGGAGCTTCATTATCAATGCCATTGTTCGCAATTACGCGCAGCAACAGCAGGCCAGGCCCAGAAAAGAAGAAAGGGCCATCCCCTTTTAACCCATGTCGTCGTTAACCCATAAA
>JAIPJX010000024.1 GCA_021733945.1 Verrucomicrobiota bacterium
GGCGATTGTCTTTGCGGGAGCGCCGATCGTCAATGCGCTCTATTCCCTCTGGCTCCACCCGCCGGCCGGTGGTTATGGCAGCCTCAAGCCGCAGTTTCTGCTCGGCATTGCACTGGCTGCAGTGGGGGGATGCCTGGTGACGTTTTACAAGCCCAACCCGGCCCCCAAACCTTCCGCGCCACTGGCCCAGGTTCAGCCTTCCCCGGCTGTCGAACCGTGAACGATCCGATGGGATCGGGCGTTTCGGGCGGCCTGGAGGAACTGCGGTCCCGGCAGTGGGAACAACTGACGGGTTTGCTGTCCGGCCTCGTGCCCGCCAATCGCTTTTATACCGCAAAATTCGAAGAAGCGGGTGTCCGCCTGCCTGTCGCGAGTCCAGCTGATTTTTCGGAAACCATTCCATTCACTTCGAAACAGGAATTGGTGGAGGATCAGCGCCGCGCGCCGCCCTACGGCGGGAATCTGACTTTTCCCATCCAGCATTACACCCGATGTCATCAGACCAGCGGAACCACCGGTTCGCCGCTGCGCTGGCTGGATACTCCGGAAAGCTGGCGATGGATGCTGTGCAACTGGATGGAGGTGTTCCGAGCCGCCGGAGTCGGTGCTGCCGACCGCGTTTTTTTTCCGTTTTCGTTTGGTCCGTTCATCGGCTTCTGGCTTGCGTTCGAAGCGGCGGCGGAGATGGGCTGCCTCTGCCTGCCGGGCGGGGGGCTGAGCACGGGAGCCCGGATCCGATCGATTCTGGACCATGGCGCCACCGTGCTCTGCGCGACTCCCACCTATGCGATCCGTCTGGCCGAAGTGGCCGTGGCGGAGGGAATCGATCTGCGGGATTGTCCGGTCCGGACCATCATTGTGGCCGGGGAACCCGGAGGCAGTGTTCCCTCGACCCGGTCGCGGTTGGAGGCGCTCTGGCCAACCGCACGGGTGTTTGATCATCACGGAATGACCGAGGTCGGCCCGGTGACCTACGAGTGCCCTGCGAAACCCGGAACGCTCCATGTCATTGAATCGGCGTTCATCACCGAGATCATTGATCCGGAAACGCTCCGGGCTGTTCCGGAGGGTCAGGCCGGGGAACTGGTTCTGACCACACTGGGGCGCATCGGCTCGCCGTTGATCCGGTATCGCACCGGAGATTTTGTTCGGGCCGTGCCCCGTGGAACGGGTGCGCCGGCCTGTGCCTGCGGCCGCATCGAACTGGCGCTGGAAGGAGGGATTTTGGGACGGGTGGACAACATGATCATCGTGCGGGGTGTCAACGTGTTCCCGAGCGCGATTGAGGAGGTGATTCGCTCTCACCCCGAGATTGGCGAATACCAGGTGCAGGTGCAGACGTCCAATGCGTTGACCGAGCTGAAGATTCTGGTGGAACCGGTGGTCGAGGGAGAGGATTTGACCCGGGTGATTCAGTCGCTGCAAAAGCGGTTCCTGAATTCGTTTTCGCTCCGGGTCCCCGTGACGGGTGTCCTGCACGGGACCCTGCCGAGGTTCGAGCTGAAGGCCAGACGTTGGGTTCCCATGGGGACGTAACGCGGGTGCGGGTCGGAAATGCCGGAAAAGCTTTTGAAGCGGGGGCAACTTGATAGACTGTGAAAGCACCATGAGCAAACCATCGCCGTTGTTAATTCTGGATCATGTCAGCAAGGAATTTGTTTCCGGGGCCGGAGCCGGGCTCGTTGCCGTTCTGCGGGACGTCTCGCTGTCGATGTTGCCGGGTGAATCCGCCGCGATCGTCGGGCCCTCGGGTTCCGGCAAGAGCACGTTGCTCAATCTGATAGGGACGCTGGACAGGCCGACGCGGGGTCGGGTGCGGTTGGACGGCGAGGACCTGGAGCGCATGGACGACACGCGTCTCGCCTGGGTGCGAAATCGCAAGATCGGATTTGTATTTCAGTCCCATCACCTCCTTCCCCAATGCAGTGTGCTCGAGAATGTGCTGGTGCCCACGTTGGCGACGGATGCGCCCCGGGACGACTCGGATCCGGCGGCGCGGGCCCGGCGTTTGCTTGAGCGGGTGAGGCTGTCTGACCGGCTGAGTCACAGGCCGGGCCAGCTGTCCGGAGGCGAGCGCCAGAGGGTGGCCGTCGTGCGTGCGTTGATCAATCAACCCGGGCTGTTGCTGGCGGACGAGCCCACCGGGGCGCTTGATCGTGCGTCTGCCGAGAATCTGGCTCAGCTCCTGGTGGAGCTCAACCGGGAGGAAAAAGTAGCGCTCATTGTGGTCACGCACTCGATGCGGCTGGCGAACCGGATGAGCCGGGTGTTCGAACTGGCCGACGGTGTGTTGACCGAACCGGCGGCTTCCAAACAAGGGGGCCTATGACGTCCTGGACCCTTGCCCTGCGGGGGCTTGTTTTTTATGCGAGATCCCATCTGGGAGCGTTGCTGGGTGCGGCGGTGGGAAGCGCCGTCCTGGTGGGGGCGCTGGTGGTTGGCGACTCCGTGCGGGGCAGTCTGCGTGAGATGGCGTTGGCCCGGTTGGGAAAGGTGGACGTGGCGCTCGCGTCGAACGATCGGTTGTTCCGCCAGGAACTGGCGCGGGAACTGGGCGCAAGCCTGAAGGGGTTGGTGGCACCGGTCCTGCAACTCCCCGGAACGGCCACCACGGGCAACGCCGATTCCCGGGCCAACCAGGTGCAGGTGCTCGGTGTGGATGAACGTTTCTGGAAGCTTGCGAAGGAGGCTCCGGGATTTTCTGAAATTGCTCCCGGCTCCGTGGTGCTGAATGAGCAGCTTGCGGCGCGGCTTGAGGCCAAGCCGGGAGACAGCCTGGTATTCCGGGTGCGCAAACCGACCGCCCTGTCCCAGGACGCGCCCCTGTCCCCCTCGGAAGACACACTGGCGGCGCTGCGGTTGACCGTGCAGGAGGTGGTGTCCGATTCCCGTTTTGGCCGGTTTAGCCTGCACGCCAGCCAGCTGCCTCCTTTGAACGCCTACCTCTCGCTTGCAACGCTGTCGTCCCGCGTCGGTGCAACCAATCGGGCGAACCTGCTTCTGGCGGGGGGGACGACGGACGGAGACGCGACGCTCTCGGTCGGGGCGGCGGAAGAGGCCCTGAAGCAAAGCTGGCAACTGTCCGACGGAGAATTGCGATTGATCGGGGTTCCGGACGGAAAGGGTGCCGAGTTGCGCACGGCGCGTGTGTTTATCGATCCGCCGGTTGCGAAGGCGGCGTTCGAGGGCAATCCGAGGGCGCAGGGGATTCTTACCTATTTCGTGAACGAACTGCGCATCGGCGATCGAGTGACCCCGTACTCGATGGTGACCGCCGCCGGAGCCCCCTGGGTGCCGGCGGATCTTGGGGGCGACGAAATCGTGGTGAGCCGGTGGCTGGCCGAGGATTTGAATGCCAGGGTGGGCGATTCCATCACGCTTCGTTACTACGTGGTGGGACTCAGGCGGAAACTTGAGGAGCGGGAGTCGGTCTTTCGCGTGCGGTCCGTGTTGCCCGATTCCGAGGGTGTGGACGCGGGGTTGATGCCCGATTTCCCCGGGTTGACCGACGCCGAGAATTGCCGGGACTGGGACACGGGGTTTCCGATCGATCTGGACCGGATCAGGGAGAAGGACAATGCGTACTGGGAGACTTACAAGGGAACTCCGAAGGCGTTCATTTCTCTGGCGGCGGGAAAACGACTCTGGGGAAACCGGTTCGGAGAACTGACCGCGATCCGGTTTCCGGATCGCGCTGCGGACGCGACGTTCGCCGGAGAGTTGCAGCGATCGATTGAGCCGGCGTCGCTCGGACTGAGGTTTGAGCCGATTCGGGAGATGGCGCTGGCGGCGAGTTCAGAATCCCAGGATTTCGGGCAGTTGTTTCTTGGGTTCAGTTTTTTCCTGATCGTTGCGGCGCTGATGCTGATGGGGTTGCTTTTTCGATTCGGGATTGAGCAACGGCGCGGCGAGATCGGCACGCTGCTGGCGCTGGGCTTTCAGCCTCGACAGGTGAGGAGCCTGCTGTTGCGGGAAGGGATCCTGATCGCGACGGTGGGAGGTGCCATCGGTGTGCTGGGAGGTGTCCTGTATGCCAGGGCGATGCTGATGGGGTTGGCGACCGTCTGGAAAGGGGCTGTGGGAACGACCTCGTTGAGCTATCACGCAGGAGGCGCCACGCTGGTGACGGGCGCTCTGGCGGGAGTGGTTGTTGCGACGCTGACGATCTGGATGGCACTGCGCACGCAGGGACGACAGCCGACGCATCAACTGCTCAGTGAAACCGCGCCCGAAGGCACGGTGGACACCGGTTGGTCCAAACAACGTACGGACCTGATCTCGAGACTCTGCCTCATCGTCGCGGCCGGGCTGGTGGTGGTGAAGGGCAAGCCTGAGGGAGCGGCGGGCGCGGAGACGTTCTTCTTGGCCGGAAGCCTCCTGCTGATCGGCGGCATAGCCCAGTGCGCCTCGTTTCTGAGTTCGCTTGGCGGGACGGACCATGCGGCGAAACTCGCATTGGTGCATCTGGCCGTTCGGAACGCGACGCGACGCCGCCAGCGAAGTCTGGCGACGATTGGTCTCCTGGCATGCGGCAGCTTTTTGATCATGTCGATCGGTGTGTTCCGGCTGGATTCCAGGGTGGAGCAGGGCGATCGATCGTCCGGCACGGGCGGTTTCGCGTTGATTGGCGAATCGACGCATCCGGTGGTGCAGGACTTGAACAGCGAAGCGGGAAGGGAATGGTACGGAATCGAACCCGATTTGGTGGCCGGCGTGGAGGCCGTGCCGTTGAGGGTTCTGGAAGGCGAAGACGCCAGCTGCCTGAATCTGAACCGGGCCCAGAAGCCCAGGCTTCTGGGGGTGCAACCGGAGCTGCTGCAGAAACGCGGGGCGTTTACGTTTGCACAGGTGATGGAGGGATTGTCCTCGACCAACCAATGGGCGTTGCTGAACTCGGAAGTGGGACCAGACGAAGTCGCCGGCATCGGCGATCAGGCATCGATTCAATGGGCGTTGGGCAGGAAGGTTGGAGATGCGTTGGCGTTCACGGACGAGCAGGGGCGGGAGTTCAAGGTGCGGATCGTGGCCTCGGTCGCCAACTCGATTTTGCAGGGCAACCTGTTGATCGCTGAAGATCGGTTTGTGGAACGATTCCCATCCACCAGCGGGTACCGCATGTTCTTGATCGATGCCCCCAACGGAAAAGTGGAGGCGGTATCGAAAACGCTTTCGCAGCGATTGCAGGACGCCGGTTTGGAGATAGAGCCGACGGTCCGGAGGTTGTCGGCATTCAACGCGGTGCAGAACACCTACCTGGGTACCTTTCAAATCCTGGGTGGACTGGGTCTGCTCCTGGGAAGCGTTGGGCTGGGAGTGGTCGTGCTGAGAAATGTGCTGGAACGGAAGGGCGAGCTGGCGCTTTTGTTGGCGGTCGGATTTCGGCGGGATGCACTCGGTTGGTGTGTGCTCAGCGAGCATCTGGCGCTGTTGGTGATGGGGCTCGGGGTGGGAACGGTGTCGGCGTTGATCGCGGTATTGCCGACGCTCTTGACTCCGGGAGCGCAACCGCCCTACGGTTCGCTTTTTGTGACACTGGTGACAGTGCTGCTCAGTGGAGTCGTCTGGACCTGGGGCGCGACCAAGCTCGCGCTCCGTGGACGGCTGCTGAATGCCCTGCGCAATGAATAAAGGAATCGCGTGATGCCAAAACGAACATTCTGTTGCATGCGGCGGGTCGGTGCGCTCTGCATGATTGCCTGGAGCATTCAGGCGGGGGGAGGAGCCGAGTCGCTTTACAAGAACGATTTTGAATCTGCCAAACAGGGTGAAGTGCCGGATGAGTTTCTGGTTCTGAATGGTGATTTCAAGGTTCAGTCGGAGGATGGCAACAGCTATCTGGAGGTTCCGGGCGCTCCGTTGGAAGCGTTTGGTGTGATGTTCGGGCCGTCCGAACAGGAGGGGATCGCTGTTTCGGCACGGATCCATGGCGTCGCCAGGGGGCGGCGCATGCCGACCTTCGCGGTTGGATTAAACGGAGTGGCGGGTTATCGCCTGCGGGTCAGTCCGGCCAAACGATCGATCGAACTGTATAAATCGGACGAGGTGGTGGCGAGTGTGCCCTACCGCTGGAAGGAGGATCGGTGGTTGTGGTTGCGACTCGAGGTTCGCAAGGGAGCGGGGTCGGATTGGATGATTCTGGGCAAGGTCTGGCTGGACGGATCGCCGGAACCGGCGGTTGAAACGATTTCGTGGAAGGAAGTCGAGGAGCCTTTCGCGGGGCGTCCTTCGGTGTGGGGGAGTCCGTTTTCGGGTAAACCGATTCGGTTTGATGATTTCCAGGTGACCCGGCTTGAGGGGTGATTGGAGAGCTGGAGTAATTGGAATTGAGCGATGATACCGGCAGTGGGTCAATTTCTTTGGAGGGGGGCATCCTGTTGTTTGTGATTAACGTCAACCGAGCATCATGAGCATCGCGTCACCACGCAATCGATGGTTTGGGATAAACTGGCAGCTCAGCGGTTCCTCGGGGTGGGGGTTGCTGGGCATGTACCTCGCTGTGCAGGCGGAGCGGGATGCCGATTACTCGGCGCTGCCTCTGGTGGGGGCCTCCCGAATCGACTGGTTCGCCCCGGAACATACGCCAGTTCTGAATGGGATCCTGGATCGCAGCAAGAAAACCCTTGCCGGTTACAGGAAGGGAGAGGCTGCGCGGTTGGGTTTTCCGGTGTTGCATAGTCTTGGAAATCGGCTGGGTTCGCACGATGCCGCTGAGCGGATGATTGGGTCGAAGAATATCGGTTTCGTGTTCTTCGAGGAATCGGAGATGGGTGCGGATGTGGTTTCGGCGGCAAATCGATTTGACACCTTGCTCACGGGATCGAGTTGGAACACCGAAGTGTTGCGTCGTAACAAGGTGACCAATGCCCAGACACTCTTCCAGGGATTGGATCTTTCGATTTTCAAGCCGGTGCGTCCATCTCGTGCCGAGGGGAATCCGTTCGTGATTTTTTCCGGAGGAAAACTCGAGTTTCGGAAAGGTCAGGATATCGTGGTGGAAGCCTTTCGGCGTTTTCGAAAACGCCACCGGGAGGCGATTCTTCTGACGATCTGGCACAATCATTGGGCCCATTTGATCCGGGGTATTGATTCGAGGGGTTACGTATTCGGACTGCCTGTATTGGGCCCGGAAGGAAGTCTGGAAATTACTCCATGGCTCGAGCAGAACGGGATCCCGCCGGAAGCCGTCTTCAACCTTCCGGCCGTGCCGAATTATGCCATGCCCCAGGTGTATCAGCAGGCCGATGTGGCCCTGTTCCCGAATCGCTGTGAAGGAGGCACCAACCTGGTGGCCATGGAGTGCATGGCCTCGGGTCTGCCGACGATCCTCTCGATGAACACGGGGCACCTGGACCTGATCGATGATCGACATTGTTATCCGCTGCTGCGACAGGCACCCGTGGCTCCGGTGCCTGGTGTGACCCGGGGAACCGATGGTTGGGGAGAGTCGGATATTGACGAGATTCTGGAAAGACTCGAGCAGGTTTACGTGGATGCCGGTGAGGCGGCGAAACGGGGTGAAGCTGCAGCTTCCTTCATGCGGGATTGGTCGTGGCGACGATGTTACGCCGGATTGAAGGGGGTCTTGGGTGAAATCTCGGGCTGATCTGCAGTTTGTCCGAGTTTCTCCAGCAGCTTTGTGTGGATGTCCCCGAATCCACCGTTGCTGAAGACACACACCACATCGCCGGGTTGAGCCAGGCGGCCCACATGCTCGACGATGCTGTCGACGTCCGGCAAATACTCCGCGTCCGCGCCCGTGGACCGGATCTCGCGGATCAGTCGCTCGGGATCCAGTCGTTGGGATTCGGGCAGGAGCTCCAGCCGCGCCACCTGGGCGATCACCACCTGGTCCGCGCCTGAGAACGCCTCGACGAGCGCCTCCTGAAACACCTTGCGCCGGGTGGTGTTGGAGCGGGGCTCGAAGATGGCCCAGAGGCGACGCCCCGGAAACCGGGATTGCAGCGCCCGCAACGTTTCGCGCACCGCCGTTGGGTGATGCCCGAAATCATCAATCACGGTGATTTCCCGGACGGTGCCCCGGATCTCCATGCGCCGACGGATGCCTTGGAATGTGTCGAAAGCCGATTGGATTTGAGCGTCGTCCAGACCGCAATGACGGGCGCAGGCTACGACCGCCAGGGCATTGCGAACGTTGAGCTCTCCCGGGAGGGCCACCTGAAACCGGGTCCTGCCCACGGTGAACTTCGAGCAATCGCCGGCGACATCCAGGTCAACTGCGCGGATGTCCGCGTTCGGACCGAAGCCGAATCGGGCCACGGGGGCGAAGGACCGTTCGACCACCGCGGTGATGTTGGGGTCATCGCCATTTGCCAGGAGCAGGCCATTGCGGGGAATCAGATTGACGAACTGCCGGAACGACGCCTGGACGGCGCCCAAATGTTCGAAGATGTCGGCGTGATCAAACTCGATGTTGTTGATGATGGCGACTTCGGGCAGGTAATGCACGAACTTGCTCCGTTTGTCGAAGAACGCGGTGTCGTATTCGTCACCCTCGGCGATGAACCATTCACTGCCGGTGAACCGTGCCCCGTTGCCGAAGTTCGTTGGCAATCCACCGATCAGATAGCTTGGATCGCGTCCGTTCCTTTCAAATACCCAGGCCAGAAGCGATGTCGTCGTTGTTTTGCCGTGGGTCCCGGTCACCACGATGGATCGTTTTCCGCGGATGAACTCTGCCTTCAGCAGTTCGGGCAGGGAACAGTAAGGGATTCGTCGTTCCAGAACCGCCTCGGCCTCCGGGTTCCCCCGGGAGATGGCGTTCCCGATCACCACCAGATCGGGGTTCGGGGGCAGGTTCTGTTCGTGGTAACCGCTTCGGACCTCGATTCCGCAGCCGGCCAGGTAGGTTGACATGGGCGGATAAGCGTTTTGATCCGAGCCTGTGACGGTCACGCGACGGGCGCGAAGGGCGGAGGCGACGGCCGCCATGGCGGTGCCGCAGACACCAATGAAATGAACCGATTGAAGTTCCGAAGGCATGGTTGGGGTCGAAAGGAATGGATGGAATTCCCCGGGTTCAAGTTCCGGGTGGATGAAGGGGTTCCGTCCGGTCGCCGCTCCGGGCTGCTGGGGTTACTCGGTCACGCGGTCCAGATATTTTTTGAGGCTGTCCATAAACAGCTTGAGGGCCGCCCGGGAATCGGCGGCTTCAAAGTCTTCAAACCTGCTCGAGAGCTCCCAGGTGCGTTCGACGAAGATCTCTTCGTCGGATTCGAGCCGCTGTGCGTTTTTTTTGGGAGCGGACTCCCGAATGGTCAGCTGCAGGTGGTAGAGGTCGCGTTCCCACATGCGGCAACGGAAGCTGCCCTTGCGTTCGGTGTTTTGGAACAGTTCGACGCGGGTGGGCAGGAAGTGGGTTCCCACCTCCAAGTCGAATTCGAAAGTGTTGATCAGCTTGAACACGCCGCTGCGCACGGCGGGATGGGTAAACTTCATGGAACGTCCGGGTTGTTTATGAATTGAGTTTGCTGGCGAGCAGGTCTCCCACAAGGGCGGGGTTGGCTTTGCCTTTGCTCGCCTTCATGACCTGGCCTTTGAGAAAGTTGAGGGCCGCGGCCTTGCCGGATCGGAAATCCTCGGCGCTTTTTGGATTGGCGGCAATGACTTCATCGCAGAACTGTTCGATTGCCGAAGTGTCGCTCACCTGGCCCATTTGCCGGCTCTCGACGATCCCGGCAGGCGATTCACCGCTTTCGAACATATGCCGGAAGACGTCCTGAGCGATCTTGCTGCTGATGGTTCCGGCGTCCACCAGGGCGATCAATTCGGGAATTCCGGTGGGTGGAAACTTCAGATCTTCCAGACGCGTGTTGCTCTCCGTCATCCGGGCCCTGAGGTTGTTGATGACCCAGTTTGCAAGAGCCTTGGGTTGGACTCCCTGGCGGGCCACATCCTCAAAATAGTCGCCCAGCGGGACGTCGTTGACGAATGTCTCCGCGTCTGGCGCAGGCAGTTGGTAATCCTTCATGAACCTTCGTTTCCGGGTCAGGGGAAGCTCGACGACCCGGGCCCGGACGGATTCCAGCCAGGCTGCATCGGGCACAAAAGGCATCAGGTCTGGTTCGGAGAAATAGCGGTAATCGTGGGCGTTCTCTTTCGAGCGCATCGACTCGGTCACTCCGACCGTGTCATCCCAGCGACGTGTTTCCTGGGAAAGGGTCCCTCCGGAACGAAGCACCGCGATCTGTCTGGGGATCTCATGTTCCAGGGCGCGGCGCACACCGCTGAAGCTGTTCATGTTCTTGATCTCGATCTTGGCTCCAAGCTTTTTCTCGCCCTTTGGCCTCACGCTGACATTTACATCGCACCGCACCATGCCCTTTTCCATGTCGCAATCGCTGACGCCACCGTAAATCAGGATTTGTTTCAGGGCGTTCAGATAGTCACACGCCATCTCCGCGCTGGTGATGTCGGGTTCGGACACGATTTCCAGAAGGGGCACGCCGGCGCGGTTGAAATCGACACCGCTCTCGCGGTCGAAGTGGAAATTCTTGCCAACGTCCTCCTCCAAGTGCGCCCGCGTGATGTGAACCCTGGCCAGACCTCCCTGGAACTCGAATTCGACCCAGCCTCCGGAGGTGGAGGGTTTGTCGTACTGGGTGACCTGGTAATTCTTGGGGACGTCCGGGTAGAAATAGTTCTTCCGGTCGAACTTCGCAAACGGGCTGATGGTTCCGTTCAGCAGCAAACCCGTCAAAGCCGTCAGCCGCAGTGCTTCCTCGTTGGCGACCGGCAATACGCCCGGCAGGCCGAGGCAGACGGGGCAGACATGGGTGTTCGGGTCTGCCCCAAAAGAGTTGGCGCACCCGCACCACATTTTGGAATGTGTTTTCAGTTGAACGTGTGTCTCCAACCCGATGACGGCTTCAAAGTCCATAAACCGCCCTTTTGTGCCACAAATGCGGTCCACTGAACACAGAATTCTCATCGAGAAGTCGGTTTGACCTTGTCCGATTTTTTCCGCACCCTCTCGCGCATGGGGAACTCTTTCGGCCAACTGTTTCGGATAACAACCTGGGGTGAATCTCACGGGGGCGGTGTCGGCGTCGTGATCGACGGTTGCCCTCCCCGTGTGCGGTTGACCGAAGCGGACATTCAACCCGACCTGGACCGGCGGCGTCCGGGGCAGTCCCGAATTGTAACGCCCCGCGATGAGAAGGACACGATCCAGATTCTCTCCGGCACCTTTGAGGGGCTTACGCTGGGAACCCCGATCTGCATGTGGGTGCGCAACCAGGACGCGCGGCCGGAGGCTTATTCGGAAATGGCGCAGAAGTTCCGGCCGTCTCATGCCGATTACACCTACACCGAGAAATACGGAATACGGAACTGGCAGGGCGGGGGACGCAGCAGTGCGCGGGAAACCGTCGGGCGCGTGGCTGCCGGGGCGTTGGCCCGGAAGATTTTGCGGGATAGTTTTGGGGTGGAAATCGTGGCTTTCGTGAGTCAGGTCCAGGGAATCCAATCCTGTGTGGACTTGGAAACGGTGCGTCTCGAAGACGTGGAAACCAACATCGTGCGGTGCCCGGACGCTGCTGCGGCGGGGCAGATGATCGAGCTGATCGAAAAGACCCGCAAAGAGGGGGACAGCGTGGGAGGTCTGGTGACCTGCGTGGCCCGGGGGGTTCCGGTGGGCTGGGGCGAACCGGTGTTCGACCGTCTGGAGGCCGATCTGGCGAAGGCAATGCTCAGTCTGCCTGCTTCAAAGGGGTTCGAAATCGGTTCCGGTTTTGGAGGAATCCAGATGAAAGGCACCGAGCACAACGATCCGTTCCGCGCGACGGATGGGCGGGTGCGGACCACCACCAACCATTCGGGCGGGGTTCAGGGCGGCATTTCAAACGGTGCTCCCATTTATTTCCGCGTGCCCTTCAAGCCGGTTGCCACCGTGATGCACGAGCAGGACACCGTGGATTTGGCGCACCAGAATACCACGCTCAAGGGCCGAGGTCGGCACGATCCCTGCGTATTGCCGCGTGCGGTTCCGATGGTGGAGGCCATGACGGCCCTGGTGCTGCTGGATCACGCCCTGAGGCATCAGGCGCAGTGCCATTCCATCAGTTGACGACGACGAACCACGAATAAAAGGGAGTGTCCTTTTCGTTTGTCAGGAAAAGTCGCAGGTTTTGTCGGGTGATAAATTCGTCGACAGCGCCTTTGACTCCGAAAACACCGAATTCGTAGCGGCCGTCCGGGATGTAGTCGTGCCCCGCGAGAATGCCACCCGGTTTGACCTTGGGCATCCAGTGTTTCAGATCCTCGCGTACACCTTCCAGGCTGTGGTCCCCATCCAGATAACAGAAATCGAGCGATTGATCCGGAATCAACTCGGTTCCTTCGATTGACGTGAGCCGCCAGACGACCGATCTGTTTCCGAACGGCATCAACCGCTTCAGGGTGAGGCGGTAGAACAGGTCGTGACTCTCCTGGGGAACGTTTGCGACGTCGACGTAGTCGTCGGCTGGGAATTCCCTCCAGGGATCGATCGAGATCAGTCGCTCTCCCTTCCAGTTGCGAAGTAGAATTGACGAAAAATCCCCCCGTTGTACGCCAATTTCCACGCCGGTTCCCGTAAGTCCAAGCCGGTTCAACAGCTCCGGCAGCAGCTGCCGTCTGGGCAGTTTGGTTTCCTCAGCGCTTGCCTTGCCCGGAGTGCTTGCAGGTCGCGATGCGCGGATTGCCTCGAGAATGGTGTTCAGGTCCATTGCTTCGGCCTTGACCCGGTTCAGACCCGCCCGTGCGCTGTCCAGGGTGGGATTGCCGCTTACGGCTTTTTCATAACATTCGGTGGCGGTGGCGGGTCTGCCCATGGTCAGATGCAGATCGCCAAGAGTGGTGTAGGCTTCTGATGGATCGGCGTAGAGGCGCACGGCCTGGCGCAGGGATTCTTTGGCTCGGTCGAAATCCCCCATGGCTCCCAGCGAGATCCCGAGATCATGGTGGATTCGGGCGGAGTCCGGCTTGATCCGCGCGGCCTTCGAGAACCACTGAAAAGCCGTTCCAAAATCGCCCTGGCGTCCAAAAGTCACTCCGAGAAGACGCAGCGCATCGAACTGGTCCGGATCCTGGGCCAACACCTGCTGCAGCATCGATTGGGCCTCGGGGAGTTTCCCGGATTGAAGGGACGCCAGAGCGCTCTGCAACAGCTTTGTAATGTCGGATGGTTGGTTCATGGGGTGGTATCGATCGGTTCGTCTGTTGGGCTCTCGGTTGTCGGGCGAAATTCGTTTTGGGACGGCGTTGCCCCAGTGGGGGGCTTCAGAGCGCAGGCCTCAACCCCGGCCGACCAGGGGCATTTTCGTGGCCATCACCGTGATGAAGGGCACGTTTGCGGCAAGCGGCAGGCTGGCCATGTAGACCACCGCGCGTGCGACATGGGCGGGGTCAATTCGGGGTTCCGCCCGGGTGGAGCCGTCCGCCTGGATCACTCCATCGGTCATCCGAGCCGTCATGTCGGTGGCGGCGTTGCCGATGTCGATCTGCCCACAGGCGATGTCGTGATGCCTCCCGTCGAGCGAGGTGGACTTGGTCAAACCGGTGATGGCGTGTTTGGAGGCGGTGTAGGGTGCCGAGTTTGGTCGGGGAACCTGAGCCGAGACGGAACCGTTGTTGATGATCCGGCCGCCTTTGGGGACCTGGGTCTTCATCAGACGGAATGCCGCCTGTGTGCAAAGAAACGTGCCGGTCAGATTGATGTCCACGACCGATTTCCATTGTTCCAGCGAAAGGTCTTCCAGCGGTATCGCGGGGGCGTTGCCTCCTGCGTTGTTGAACAGGAGATCCAGTCGCCCGAAGGATTCCCGGATCCGCTGGAAAAGTTCATCAACGGATCGTGGATTCGCAACATCCGCGGGGACGATCAGGGTGGCCGATTCGAGTGGTCCGGCGAGTTTGGTGGTCTCCACCAGCGTCCTGATGGTGCGTCCGGCGAGCACGACCTGATACCCTTCCTTGAGCAGGGCCAGGGTTGCGGCACGTCCAACCCCGGTACCTGCACCGGTCACAAGCGCAATTCTTGGCCGGGCACTCATGGTTGGATGCTTGCCGAATCGGAAGATGTCAGGCAGTCTGGCATCTTTCGAGCATGAGGAATTGCGCAGCTCCCTGTCAAGGGGGCGATCGGGATTGATTGAAACCTTGGCGCGATGGCATGCGTCTGAGGAGGTCAGTGCCCAGCTGAGTTGCCTGGGATGGAAACCGTTTCGATTTGCAGAATTGCCTATGAATTCATTACTCCGATTTTTTGCCGGCCTCGCCGTTTGCTCCGCGGGTGCCTTGTGTGGTCCGGGTTTCGCCGGTCAACCCTCCGCCGATTGGCAGGCTTCCTGGCCCCAATGGCGGGGGCCGAACGGGGACGGCGTCTCCGCGCAGGGGCGCCCTCCGACGGAATGGAGCGAAACCAAAAACGTTCAATGGAAGGTGAAGGTTCCAGGAGCCGGATACGCAACGCCGGTCATCTGGAAGGATCGGGTCTTTATTCTGAGCGCGGTCAACACAGGTCGGAAAGCGCCGGGCCAGGCATCGGAAAACTCCGAACCCGCGCGAGGGCTGGGCGGGGGCGGGAGACGTGGAGGAGGAATGTCGATGACCCCGACCGAGATTCATGAGTTTGTGGTGATTTGCCTGAACCGGGCGGATGGAAGCACGGTTTGGACGACGACTGTGGCAGAGTTGTTGCCTCACGAGGGTTACAAACCGAACGACGGGTCTTTCGCGTCCGTTTCACCCATTACGGATGGAGAGCATGTGTTCGCTTCGTTTGGGTCGCGTGGGCTGTATTGCCTGGACATGACGGGCAGGGTCCAGTGGAAAAAGGATCTGGGTGACATGCGAATCAAGATGGGTTTCGGTGAAGGGAGTTCCCCTGCGTTGCATGGCGACACGCTTGTGGTGAACTGGGATCACGAGGGGGATTCGTTCATCGCCGCCTTCGACAAATCAACTGGAGAGGAACGGTGGCGCACTCTTCGGGACGAACAAACCACGTGGTCGACACCGTTGATTGTCGAGGTCGGTGGCGGGGCTCAGGCGATCGTGTCGGCGACCGACAGTGTGCGCGCCTACGACGTGGCGACCGGTAGGCAGGTCTGGGAATCGGCCGGATTGACAGCCAACGTGATTCCCTCGCCGGTGACCGGGCACGGCATGGCCTATGTGATGAGCGGATTTCGGGGCTCGAGCCTTCAGGCGATTCGGCTTGGAAAAAGCGGCAAACTGGCGGGAACGGACGCGATCGTGTGGACTTACGACCGGGACACGCCCTATGTGCCTTCTCCCTTGTTGTACGGCAAGCGGCTCTATTTTCTAAAAAGCAACAATCCGATGATCACCTGCCTCGACGCCCTGACTGGCACGCCGCATTTCTCAGAGGAACGGCTCGAGGGTATCCGCGGTGTCTACGCCTCGATCGTGGGTGCCGGGGGCAGTGTTTACATTGTTGGCCGGGAAGGCACCGCTGTTGTGATCAAGGATTCGGACCGTTTTCAGGTGTTGGCCACCAATAAACTCGACGAGAAGTTCGACGCTTCGCCCGTGGTGGTTGGCAATGAGCTCTATCTGCGCGGTCAGGATAACCTCTACTGCCTCGCGGAGTGAACGTGGCCGGGTCCCGGATCAGGACGAGGTCATTGCCTGGAGTTCCCGAACCACCCGGTCCAGTTCCTCGGTCAGCGGGGTTGAGGGCAGGGCGTTGAAGACCCCGGCCAGGGACTGGAAATACCAGAGGGTCCCCTCCCTGCCACCGACGAACCGTTCGAAGATCGCATCCCCCTGCAGGCGATGCATTCGAATCAACGCGCGTCCGTTGTGCAGTTTGTCGGCTGCCGAGACCAGCTGGGTGGAGCGTGTTGCCTCTGGCAGATGACGGAGGTAGGCCTCTTTTCGCTCCCTCCACGGAGGCGGCGGAACCTGCATGGAATCGGTGCATCCGGCGACAATCGCCGCCACCGCTTCGCCGAATTTCAGGCGGATTTCCTCGAGGCGCGTTTCGCCACCCGCGTCTTCAACCGCATCGTGAAGAAGGGCACCGATTGCTTCGGTTTCGTTTCCTCCGTGTTCCAGGACGATGGAGGTGACTCCGATCAGATGCGCGATGAATGGCATCTCCGTTTTCTTCCGGATCTGACCGGCATGAATCCGGTTGGCATAGACCAGTGCTTCCTCGAATTTGAGTGATAGATCCATGGAGGGACTCTAGATCCCTGACGCCGGATCCGCCAGTCCGCAGTGATCCGGGACCGGCCGGTGAGATCCGTGCTGGTGGAAACATCGGGGAGTTTTCGGTGCAAAATGGAACAATATAGGGGTTTCTTTCCCTGTTGACGCGTGGAGCCGACAATCTAAGCTGTTTTTCTGGATGGTGCCATGATGAATCCGAATGTGCCATCGGTCAGGTTTTATGTCACAAGGATATTGCTCCAAGTGTAGATCGAAGAAAGAAATCGCCGATGCCGTCGAGGAGGAGATGAAGAACGGGAGGACGATGATCAAAGGCAAATGTCCGGCGTGCGGGGTGGTGGTGTTCAAGATCCTCGACGGAAAAACACACGAGGGGTGCGCGGTTTCGGATCTTGTGGATCCCTCTGATCCTACCGGCATGCCGTCCTGAGGCCAGGTTAGAGTCCGGCCATGACCAGGCTTGCGACTGCTGCCAGTATCCCCGTCAAGACAACCCAGCTGGTCCTCTGGAGCGTTCGATTCCGGTCCGGTGACCGGGGCAGGAGGGTGAGGATCCCGCCGATGCCGATTCCCCCGAAGAACCCGCCCACATGCGCGATCACGTCGCTGGAAGGGTTGGTTCCCAGGATCACCAGCAGAAGCATTCCCCCCAGAATTCCCTTGAGGGCAAATTTCAAACCAGAGTGCAGTTGGGTTGAATCGCGGATCGAAAGTGCCGAAATCATGCCCAGAGCCCCCATGACCATTCCGGATGCCCCCAGCCCGTGGTACGGGGCGTGGTAGAGGAGCAGCCCGCAAAGATTTCCAATCGCTCCCGCCAGAAGGATCGACAGAAGTGCGCAACCCGCCCCAAACGCTCCCATCGCCAGGCCCACCAGCACAAAACCGGTCGTCAGGTTGGAGATCAGGTGAGGGAGGTCGGCATGGAGGAAGACAGCGGATACCAGGCGCCACCACTCGCCCTGGGTCACCGCCGCGCTGTCAAACTGTGCGAGTGCACCCAGTGACGGGAGGAGCAGTTTGTCGATCTCGAACACCAGGGCAAGCAGCATGCACCAGTAAAGGACGCCCCGGTGAAAGGGTGTTTTGGACCATTCGACTCGGACGGGGGTGGAGCGTTTTCGATTTTCCTGCTCGTATAGGGAGATGGATCGCAGGGCAACCTCGTGTTCGTGAGGTTCCACCACGAGGAGCCACCCGTCCGGATCCGAGCGCTCAATGGTCGCCGCTATGCCCTGACTGGCCAGGACCAGACTCCAGTCCATGACCTGATCCTCGGATCGGGCGGCGATGCCCGCCAAATCAAGCTCTGTTTGCCCGGATGACACGATGGGACTATGGTTCCTCACGTTTCCTGGTTTGTCCAGTTCCCCGTCCCGGTGAGCGGTTTCGGGGATCCGGATTGGAATGGGCTCCGGCTCAGCGGCGCTTCGCCCTACCGCTGAGGGAACGGGGGAAGGTGGCTGGGGAAAGGTAGCGCGAACCGTCCCGGTGAGCGGGTCCGGGGATCTGGATTCGAATGGGCTGCGGCTCAGCGGGCTTCGCCCTACCGCTGAGGGAAGGGGGGAAGGTGGCTGGGGAAAGGTAGCGCGAACCGTCCCGGTGAGCGGGTCCGGGGATCTGGATTCGAATGGGCTCCGGCTCAGCGGGACGCTTCGCCCTACCGCTGAGGGAACGGGGGGGCGGGCTCAGGCTTTGAGGTAGTCCCTGTTCATCCTCGAAATAAAATCGAGGCTGATCTGTTTGGGGCAGACGGCTTCGCAGGAACCTGTGACTGAGCAGGCACCGAAACCTTCGGCGTCCATCGCTTCAACCATGCTCAGAACCCGCCGGTTCGCCTCAACCTTGCCCTGGGGAAGCAGTGCGAGATGTTGGACCTTGGCCGCCACGAAGAGCATGGCGGAAGCGTTCTTGCAGGCTGCGACACAGGCACCGCATCCGATGCAGGCGGCGGCGTCCATCGCGAGTTCCTGGTCCACTTTCGGAATCGGCAATGCATTGGCGTCGGGAGTGCCCCCGGTGTTCACCGAGACAAAACCACCGGACTGGATGATTCGGTCGAACGCACTGCGATCCACGACCAGATCCTTGACCGGAGGGAAAGCCCGGGCGCGCCAGGGTTCGATGGTGATTGTCTGGCCGTCATGAAAATGCCGCATATGCAGCTGGCACGTGGCCGTGCCGGCATTGCCTCCGTGGGGAATCCCGTTGATGACAAGGGAGCAGGCGCCACAGATGCCCTCCCGGCAGTCGGAATCGAACGCGATGGGTTCCTCTCCACGCTCGGCCAGTTCTTCGTTCACGACATCGAGCATTTCCAGGAAAGACATGTCGGGCATGACATTCCTGGCCGTATGGTCTTGGAACCGGCCCGGGCTGTTGGCGCTCTTCTGACGCCAGACTTTCAAGGTGAGATTCATTTGTAGCTTCGTTGAGTCATTTTCACCTCTTCATACACCAGAGGTTCCTTGTGCAGAACCGGCGCCTGATCCACTCCTTTGAATTCCCAGGCGGAAACAAACGAGAATGCTTCATCGTCGCGCAGCGCCTCGCCGTCCTCGGTCTGGAACTCCGTGCGGAAATGGCCGCCACAGGATTCCCGGCGGGTGAGTGCGTCGGTGCAGAGCAGTTCCCCGAACTCCATGTAATCAGCCACCCGTCCCGCGTATTCCAGTGACTGATTGAACTCGCCGCTGTCTCCCGGCACGGTCAGATTCTGCCAAAACTCTTCGCGCAACTCCGGAATCCGCTTGAGGGCCTGCTTCAGTCCGGCTTCATCACGGGCCATGCCGCATTTGTCCCAAAGCAGTTTGCCAAGTTCCCGGTGGAACGAGGTCGCCGTCCGCTTGCCCTTGATGGACAGGAGCCGCTTGGTCTGATTGCGGACATTCTCCTCTGATTTCTTAAATTCCGGGTGGGATACCGAAGGTTTCTGCGGTTTGGTGGACGCGAAATAGTTCCCGATGGTGTAGGGCAGAATGAAGTATCCGTCGGCCAGACCCTGCATCAGGGCGCTCGCTCCAAGCCGGTTGGCACCGTGGTCCGAGAAATTGGCTTCTCCCACGACGAACAGACCGGGAATGTTGCTCATCAAATTGTAGTCGACCCACAGCCCCCCCATCGTGTAATGCAGGGCCGGGAAAATGCGCATCGGTTGCTGATACGCGCTCTCGCCGGTGATCGTTTCGTACATGTCGAACAGATTGCCGTAGCGTTCCCGGATCGTGCCTTCGCCCAGCCGCTGGATGGCGTCCGCAAAGTCGAGATATACCCCCAGGCCCGTAGGACCCACGCCGCGTCCCTCGTCGCAGGCTTCCTTGGCGGCACGGGAGGAGATGTCCCGGGGGGCTAGGTTCCCGAAGCTGGGATACTTACGTTCAAGGAAGTAGTCGCGGTCCGCCTCCGGAATCTGATCCGGGGCGCGTTTGTCCCCTTTTTTCTTGGGCACCCAGACCCGGCCGTCGTTTCGGAGCGATTCCGACATCAGCGTGAGCTTGGATTGGTGATCCCCGCTCACAGGAATGCAGGTGGGGTGAATCTGGGTGTAACACGGGTTGGCGAAGGCCGCCCCCTTCTTGTAAGCCCGATGTGTTGCCGTGACATTGCAGCCCCGTGCGTTGGTCGAAAGATAGAAAACGTTCGAATACCCGCCCGTCGCCAGGACCACGGCATCGGCCGCATGGGATGACACCTCTCCGGTGACGAGGTTCCGAACGACGATCCCCTTGGCCTGCCCGTCCACCAACACCAGCTCAAGCATTTCCGTCCTCGGATGCATCTCCACCGTGCCCGCGCCGATTTGTCGGCTCAGTGCCTGGTATGCGCCGATGAGCAGTTGCTGGCCGGTCTGGCCCCGGGCATAGAACGTGCGCGAGACCTGGGCTCCGCCAAAGGACCGGTTGGTCAACAAACCTCCGTATTCCCGGGCAAAGGGCACTCCCTGGGCGACGCACTGGTCGATGATGTTCACGCTCAGCTGCGCCAGACGGTAGGTGTTGGCTTCGCGCCCGCGGAAATCCCCGCCCTTGATGGTGTCGTAAAAAAGCCGTCGGACGCTGTCGCCGTCGTTCTGGTAGTTTTTCGCGGCGTTGATGCCGCCCTGGGCGGCGATGCTGTGAGCCCGGCGGGGACTATCCTGGAAACAGAAGCATTTTACGTGATAACCGAGCTCCGCGAGGGTCGCCGCGGCGGATGCGCCAGCCAAACCTGACCCCACGACGATCACGTCGAATCGTCGTTTGTTGGCGGGATTCACCAGCTTCATTTCAAGCTGATGTTTTTCCCATTTCTTATCCAGCGGGCCGGAGGGTGGTTTTGCGTCGAGGTGCATGAATCGATTCCAGTGTTATCTTCCGTAGCCCAGCAGAATCGCGATCGGAATGGAAGAATTGCCTATGAAAATGATCGCCGCCAACAACATTGCCAGGCGGTCCAGGCATTGTCCGCAGAAATGCTGCCGGATTCCCAGCGACTGGAAGAGGCTGCTGATCCCGTGGCTCAGGTGCATGCAAAGCAGGGCCATTCCCACAATATAGAATCCCGAAACCCACACGTTCGAGAATCCCAGCACCAGCATGCGGAATACATCCTGATGCCCTGTGGCGTCTTTCAGTTGCAGGAAATCCCCGTTGGGAAGCTGCGCTGAGGCCCCCAGCAGGTTGACTCCAGGCACCGCCACCGTGAAATGCAGCAGGTGGTAGATGATGAACGCCAGCACGATCAGCCCGCTCATCAGCATTGTGCGTGAGGCGTAGGAGGCTCCCGGGTGTTTGGCATCACCATACGGGATCGGCCGGGCCGCCCGGTTCTGCCTGGAAAGCTGCACCGCCGACCCGATGTGCAATCCCACCAGCACGAGCAGTCCGATCCGCGCCACCCAGAGCAGGGCGGGTTTGGATTTCAGGAAAGCCGCGTAGGTGTTGATGACGTCGGCTCCCAGAAAAATCTGGAGATTGCCGAGCATATGCACAATCACGAATCCGAACAGCAGGATTCCCGTGATCGCCATGATGGTTTTCTTGCCCAGCGACGACCGAAAGAGTTTTTGAATGACATTCATTGGTGCGGCATTCCGCTGCTGTGGCCGGCCTCCCAGTTCAAAGTGCACGGCCACTTCGCAACCTTGGGACCCGTTGACGCACCTGGTTCCACCTCACCCGTGGGATGGAATCCGTATGCGCCACAGAGACCCGTATATAATAAGCAGAGAGCCCCCACGTCAACCGCCGGGATCAAGTATAAGGCCTGCTTGCCCAGGGGTTACCGTATCTAATTGTCTGCGGGGGTGTTGCGGTTCTTCAGAACAAAGAACCAACGTTGGCCCAGCGACCCGTAGTCTTCCGGGCGGTAGTCGCTGCGGGTCAGGACCTCGACCACCCTGTGTTTCTTTTCAAACAAAGCCCGATACTCTTCCATGGAACCTCCAAACACATCGACGGCATTGCTGAATGACTCGCTTGAGTCCTGGCTCCATTCAATGATGCAGACACCACCTGGTTTCAGGCACGCCATCCAGGTGTCCAGGCAGGCCTCGGGGTCGAAGGAGTGATCAAACGAATTGCTGTAGATGAAGTCCATGGCCCCCCGCCATTCCTCGTTCATGAGGTGAAAATCCCAGAGGATGGTGTCCGGATAGTTGACGCCCAGAGGTGAGACTTCGGTTCCGATGATCTTTTCCAAATCCAGGTGTTTCTTGAAAAATTCCAGTTCCTTACCGTTGCGAGTGCCGTGACACAGCGCCTGGCGGGGCCGCGAGGGGCGAAGGTAGTTGCTGAGCATGACGATGTCTTTCTCGCTCACCCAGACAACGTTCTGTTTGACGATGTTCGCGTTGATCTGTTTTTCCAGATATTCCTCGTAGCTCGAAGGTTTGTGGATTTTCATGGATTGCCAAGTTTTCGCGTGGTGCGATTCTTTGAGTATCGGGGTTCTTCGCTCGTGTCAATGAATCGTGACTGGCATATGCATGGCGATCTGAATAGAATTCCGAAACGGTTGATCCGACCCAATCCCGAATGCTGGTGAATGTGAACTCAAATCTCGAGTGGTCGATCCCCGGGGGGGGCTCTGTCAGGAGGTCCGGGTGAACGTCCGGGTCGAATTGGCTGAGGGAAGGTGGGAGAAACCATGACCGCTTCGTTGGCCGCCCGTCTGGTCCGCCTGGCTTGTGGTGCCTGTGTGCGCACGGTCGGGTATCAGCCCTGCCAGCGTCCCTGCGTTTATTTCTCCAATCATACGAGCCATCTGGATGCCCTGGTCATCTGGGCCGCCTTACCGCCGGGGATCCGCAAGCGGACGCGTCCGGTGGCGGCCGGGGACTACTGGCGGGGCGGGCCCATCCGGCGTTGGCTGGCAGGGCGTGTGTTCAACGCTGTGCTCGTCGAACGTTTCCGGGTCACCGTCCGGAACAACCCGGTGAATCAGTTCCAGGAAGTCGTCGATGCGGGGAATTCGTTGATTCTGTTTCCCGAGGGCACTCGCAGTGCCACCGGCAAGATCGGCCTGTTCAAAGGGGGGCTCTATCATCTGGCGGTTAGGAGACCGGAGCTGGACCTGGTGCCGGTGCACATCGACAACCTGAACCGGATTCTGCCCCGGGGTGAGTTTTTCCCGGTGCCACTGCTCAGCTGCGTGACCCTGGGGCATGCGATGCACCTGAAACCGGGCGAATCGAAACAGGATTTTCTTGAGCGGGCACGCCGCGCTGTGATTGAACTCAAATCAGAATGAAACTGGTTATTGATCAGGAAATCATCTGGCTGGTGGGAGGCGTGGCGGGTCTCCTGGTGCTGGCCTCGTTGATCGGGTGGGGGCTGAGCCGGAGGGGGGGAGGGGAGGAGTTTCGTGCCACCGTGACCAACCTCAACGCCCGGATCCGGGCCTGGTGGATCATGGTGGCGATCTTCGGGCTGGCGATGGCGTCGGGGGGCGTCGGGTCCGTGGTGTTGTTCGGCCTGACCTCGTTCCTCGCGCTTCGCGAGTTCATCACGCTCACCCCGACCCGTTCGGGGGATCACCGAACGTTGTTCTGGGTTTTTTTCGTGATCACACCCCTGCAATTCTATCTCGTGGCCATCGAGTGGTATGCGATGGTCACCCTGCTGATTCCGGTCTATGCCTTCCTGTTCATCCCGATCCGCACGGCGGTGGCCGGGGACTGCGAGCGGTTCCTGGAGCGCACGGCCAAGATCCAGTGGGCTCTCATGGTTTGTGTCTTCTGTCTGAGCCATGCTCCGGCACTGCTCATTCTGGAGATTCCCGGATACGAAGGACAAAACGGCAAGCTGCTCTTTTATCTCGTGTTCGTCTCGCAGATGAGCGATGTGCTGCAGTATGTGTGGGGCAAAACGTTGGGACGCCATCGAATGGTGCCAAGCGTGAGCCCGAACAAAACCTGGGAGGGGTTGGTGGGCGGGGCGTTGAGCGCGACACTGCTTGGTACCGGGCTCTGGTGGGCCACCCCGTTCACCCCGTGGCAATCGTTCGGCATGTCGCTCGTCATCACCCTCATGGGGTTTGCCGGGGGATTAACCATGTCCGCCATCAAACGGGACCGAGGGGTCAAGGACTACGGCGTTTTGATTGGCGGGCACGGTGGTGTGCTCGACCGGATCGATTCGATCTGCTTTGCGGCACCCGTGTTTTTCCACCTCACACGCTACTACTTCGTTCCTTAAGCGGGCGGAGTTGAATCCAGCGACGGCGGTCACCGGAGCGCGGTTTCCCGTCCCGCCGGATCGCCAGCCGGGGGGCGATGCCAGAGTGATTTCCAATAGTCCTGTTCCAGCGCGTATACATCGATCGGGGTGCCCGGTTTCAAATCCTTGTCCAACACTCCGTAACGCTTCATCTCGCGGAGCCAGGCGGTGCGCGGCGTAAACCCGGGCATGTCAAACCGTCGGTTCGTGTCGAGAAACTCCTTTCCAGCCACACACAAGGCAAGCAGGGCGCGGTAACCCGGATCGTCGGTGGAGGCGAAGACCGCGACCGGGGCACCGGTGTCCGGATCCCGACAAAGGCCCCAGCCTCCGGCCCGGGATGCGAGCGGGGCAAGCAGCACGAGCGATTTTTCCGGGCGCGTTAGGTTGAAGACGATGTGACGGCTGGTTCGGAGTCGCGGATCTGCCATGTCCGGTTGCCAGAAGGAGACGTCGCGTTCGTCGGCGAGGCTGAGAGGCAGCAGTCTGCCCGGTTCCTGATGACACGGGAAGCAACGCCGCCGGGTCACTTCGGCGGCGGTCCGGGTGGCAGGCCAGTCGGCACCGGTGTTGATCTGATGATTTTCCGCGTAGTTGCCGATCATGCCGGTGCCGAGCGCGGCGTAGGTGCCGGGGTATGCGGCAGCGGATTCGATCCAGAGTCTCAGGAGGGCCTGTTGGTGTGAGGTTGCCCGAACTCCGTGGTGCGAGCCATCCAGGAGGGTGAGCAACCGGCTGGCGGACGACCCCAGGGAACGGGGCGGATAGTTGCTCCTGGGTTGATTGCGTCCGTCGGAAAAGAGGCGGTTGACCGTGAGGGTGTAGTAACTGTGGCTGAACATCGGTCCGTGATCTCCCGAGAGCAGGATGCCCCCGGCTCTGGGACCGCCCTGGGACGTTGATTCATAACCGTGGCAGGGAAGGCACAGAGCGTTCAGAACCGGTTGTACATCCCGCGGGAAATCGAACACGTCGGGAACGCCTGGAATTGGCTCGATGGCGTGGGGTGGGTGCTGAAGGGCGAGGAGCGAAGTGGATCGCGTGCCCGGGGTTTGTGCCCGGTGTTCATGGCACCCGACACAACTGAGGGTTTCGCCGGGCATGACGCTCGTGAAACTTTGCATGCGTTTGACGGCAAGGTCGTTCTTGTCCAGCGCCACAAAAAACAGGCTGCGCAGGGCGGGTGCCTCGAAAAACGCACTGCCGTCGTTTTCGACGGGTACGGTGCCGAGAATTCGTTCCAGTGTGAACGTGCCACCGTAGCTGATCGGTTCCATGCCGCCTGTGTAATGGATCGGCATCGGCAGGGTTTCCATCACCAGGAGCGTTCGGATTTCCCCCGGTTGGATTCCGTCCATGTTCCGGCCCTGATGAACGTCCGAGATCAGGAACCGACCCGTTGTGCTCGCTGGAACACTGCGGGTTGGAATGATCCGTTCGGGCGCGTGTTTTACGATGGGCCGCGGTTCGTGGCATTCGAGCCCGGCGGCGACATCGGCGGCGGGAAGTCGGAAGATCTCCTCGCTTCGGCCGTCCGCGTTCATCACCACCAGGGACGGGCCTTTGGCCGCCATGAAACAGCCCTCACTGAAGGCCCACGGATCTCGAAAGGAACTGCCACGACTGATGCTTTTGGCAAAGGCACCCGCGTCCGGACCCCGATTCGGATCAACCACCGTGAGGACGCCGTCATGCTCCCGCTGTCCGTGTCCCGGGCTGAAGCTGGCCACAATTTTGTCCGAACCCGGGATTGGTTTGGCGTCGATCATGGTGGTGCCGGGATTGAGGTTGCCGAACCAGACCATTTGCGAGGTGCCATCCGGGTTCATGGCCCAGAGGTGATGGAAGTGCACCTGGCTGCGGTCGACGTATTCCCAGCGGGTGTACAGGATGCGGCCATCCGACAGGGGCCACGGTGTGTTGTCGTGCTCGTTGTTGCTGGAGATCGCCCGGATGTGGGAGCCGTCTGCATCGCATCGATGCAGGACAGCGACCTTCGTCAGCCAGCAGTTGACCCAGCGGTTGCATCGGCTCGACACGAACACGATCCCGCCGTCGGGCAGATAGACGGGTTCAATATCATCGAACGGGCCGGAGGTCAGCTGACGCAGGCCGGATCCGTCGATGTTGATTTCGTAGAGGTGATAGTTCTCGGTGCCCCCTTTGCGGTAGCTGAAGAGGATCTTCTCCGCCAGATAGTGCACCTGGGGATCCCTGACACCGCCACGGGAGTCTTCGAGCAGGGTGGTCAGGACACCTGTCCTCAGATCGAGACGACAGAGTCTGCCTCCCTCCGCATACGCCTTGCGGTCGGGATCGTGGGCGTAGTATCCGAAATTGGCGTACCAGTGTCCGTCGGTTTGGTTGAGGGCCCTCACCGCAAATACAATTTCACGAGTGTCCTGCATCGGCCCCTCCAGAAACTCTGGCAGCAGGGAGGTCTCCGCCGAAATGGGTTGGAGGCACGCCAGGGTCGGGATGAGCCAGGCGATGGCCCGGAAACACCGCCCAGTGAGGAGGGGATGGCGAGTGCGTGATTTCACGGAGCCCTCCGTTCTGCCAGCGTTCGCTCTCGGAGGAGCGGGGTGGCCAGCTCGCGGAGGTTTTCGAGGTCGCGTTCCTGGTCCGGGCTGAAGTGTCCCTGCCGTTGACCGTAGGTGTCGAGCCAGGTGATCAACCGGTCCAGGGATTGGCGGTCCAGGTGGACGTCGTGATGTCCCTTTGGATCGGTGAGCAGGGAGAGGAATGCGCTTTGGCGGGCGGGTTGCTCCCCTTCACTCGAAACACCTTCGCGATACGCCTTCAGCACCAGATCGCGCAGGTTGGGGGTGCCGTGATTGGCGAGCGATTCGTAAGCGTGTTCGGGACTCAGATCGAACTGCGCCGCTTCGGTGTCGTTGCTGTTCGGGGAGTGACAGCTCACGCATTTGTTGTCGAGAACAGGTTGCACCAAATGGTCGAACCGCAACGGCCAGGAACCGTCCGGTCCGGGTGTGATCTGCGAGGGCGCGCGTCGAACGGCCAGAGGTTGGGATCCGGCCGGCGGTGAGTTCTGGCGGTTCTCATGACAACCGATGCAACTGAGTGTCTGACCCGGTTGCACGTGGGTCGCGCTGCGCATCGTTTGCACTGCCATGCCGTCCCGGTCCAGCGCCTGGAAAAACAGGGCGACTCCCGAGGGGACCCGGAAGAATGCCGAGCCGTCCGGTTCAACCGGCACGGTACCCAACACGGCCTTGCCGGGGTCGTCCCGGGTGAGCCCGAGCGTCGGTTGGTTCATCCAGGGTTGTGTCTTTGCCGGAACCGCCACGATGCGAAGAGCGGTGATGTCGCCCCGGCGCACGGTGTGGAGTCCACGGTACACATCGGCCACGAGAAAGTGTCCCTCCTGGGCGGCCTCCCAATCGATCCGACTGGCCAGCATCGGGGCGGGTTTTTGAGTTTTAATGGGAATCGGGTGCATCGACGAGATCTCCGGATCGCGATGGAGCAGTTCGAGACCGCCGTCGGTGTCGAACAGGTAGATTCCCAGACCGTTGACAGAACGCTGGCTGCCTTCCCGGACCTGCTCCTCGCGACCCCATGCCACGAGGTGGGTTTTCTCGGAGAGGGGCCACGGATTTGAAAAGAACGCCTGGGGCCAACCTTCGATCTCCGGGAACGGGATGTCCGGTGTGAGCCGTGTGAGCGGAGCATCGCCTTCGGTGCCCGCGGATGGATCCAGGAGCACGAGACTGCCCATGGTCTGGGAATGGTGGCCGGAGGCGGTGAACAGGATTTTGTTCGATCCGGGGATCGGGCGCGGCTCAAACGCGCAGTGGGGAGAACGGGTGTAGTTGCCGTAGATCAGCCTCGAATGGGTGCCGTCCGGGTGGATCGACCAGAGGCTCATGTAGGGCATGTTGTCCCGGTCCACGTAGTCCCAGCGGGAGTAAAGGATGGTGCCGTCGCGGGACACGATGGGGTCCCATTCAAACATTTCGAACGGGGAGATGGCGATGGGATCACTGCCGTCGGCGGCCATCGTGTGCAGGGTGTAAACCGCCACCGGTCGACTGGCATCGCCCCCGCAGCGCACATAGCAGTCGGGCAAATCCGGCTGGGTCCACGATTTTTGAGCGCTCCCGCGGCCGGCTTGAAGAGACTGCCCGCGTCGTGTGGAGAGGAATACAATGCGGCCGTCCGGAATGTATTGGGGGTCGAAGTTGTCGTATTTGCCGCCGGTCAACCGCCGTACGCTCCGGCCATGCAGGTTCATTTCGAAGACATGATAAAATGCGTCTTCGGGCACATTGGCTTTGTCGAGTTTGTCCTTGAGGGCCGCCAGCCACGGATAATGGCGGCACCAGGAGAACAAGATCCGGCTGCCATCGGGCGAGAGGGCCGGACGCTGGAAACTCCCGGGTTGATCGCTGAAATCGTCTGTCAGGCATTCGATTGACGGAGTGCCGCTCCGGATGTTCTTAAGCAGATACAGCCCCCCTCCCGGTCGGGACCACCAGCCGTAGTTCTGGTCGGACATATGGCTGAAGCTTCCGGGTACCCGTTTGACAAAGAGCACGTCATCAAAACCGATGGCCGGGTTCAGAAGCGCCAGCTCGCGCAGCGCGGAGCGCAGTTCGAAATAGTGTTCGCGGCGGTCCAGGTTTTTTTCCTGCATTCGTTGGATGGTCGCCTCCGTGAAGATTTGTTCGAAACGCCTCGTGTCGATGCCGCTGCGGTGGAACCGTTCGGCCAGCTTGCGACCACGGTCAATGACCCATTCGAAGGGCAGGTCCACCGGGATGCCCTCACTCCGGCGCTCCGGCTTTCGGTGGGACCACTGGCTGAGACTGCTTTGGTCAGCCGCGTGATGCAGAGCCAGGTTGCGTCTTCCCCCTGCGTTCGAGATCACCTCCACCTCATCCAGATGGAGGCAGGTTGTTCCGGGGAGCTGGATTCTGACGAATCGGGCCTTGGCATTTTCGAGCGGAATGTTCAGGGAACCGCGGTCGGGCATTCGGTAACCGTAGAAGAGGGAGCCGTCGTGCTGGTAAACGCGAGTCCAGGAGGTGCTGTCGTTTGAGAGATGAATCTCGAATCGCGCCGCGCGTCGGGCCGCTTCGGTGTCATCGGACCGATTCCAGATCCGCACCTGGGCGATGCTGTGGACTTCGCCAAGGTCGACCTGCCACCAGGGATTGGATTCCACGGAGGTGTGGAATCCCCAACCGCCGTTGGTCACCCCGTCGCATCCGCCGCGTGCGTCGTCGGCGGTCTCCAGCGTGTTGGTGGATGCCGGTTCGGTGTGAAGTCGGGCTTCGGCGAGCCATTCGGCTTCCAGCTGGAGCTGCCAATCCGAGGCACGGGAGTTGTCTCCGGCGGCGATGGAAGATGAACCAAGCAGCCCGAGGAGACCGGAAATCAGGAGGAGCGCGCGTTTGAGTTTCATGGAATGGGTGTCTCCGGTTCGAAACCGGCTTGCATGCAGTGGTCAAAGTGGTCGGAAGGGGTTCACGGGGCTAGAGCGATAGAAGAAATGTTGCCAGGTCTTCGATCTCCTGCGGTGTTAGGTGGGAGGTCTGTCCGTGTAGATCGTCCGGGTTGGAGGAGGTCAGGACTTCCTTCACCGTCAGAGCACTTCCGTCGTGGAGGAAGGGCGCGGTCCGCCAGATCTCGACGAGACTGGGAGTGTCGAACCTGTCTGCAGGAGCGTCGTAACGCCCGATGGTGCCGACCCTGTGTTGTTTTTGATCGGTGTAGAGATCGCCTCTGTGACAATTCGCGCAGCGTGTGGTTTCACTGAAGAAGAGCTTTCTGCCGCGCTCGCCCGCCAGGCTCAGGCGCCCCTGTTCGAGATGGGGACTGGGCATGGGCGAGAGGGATCTCAGGTAGGCGTCCAAGGCGGTCGCAACTTCCTCGGGTTGAACGGTGAACAGAGCGTGTGGGATGCCGGCCCGCACCGCCGCGGCCGAATCGGCGCGCACGCCCAGCCACATCATCGGGGGTGTGTCCGGAGCCAGAAGCAGACTCTTGGAGTTTTTGGGATTGCCGATCCCGTCGTTCAGGTTGTCCCAGTTCATCCCGTCCACACGGGCGTCATTGGAATGACAGCTGGCGCAACTTTGCCATCCCTGAAAACAGAGGGTGGCATCATTGAAATAGGCCTCGCCCCGCCTTTCGGCAGGGTCCTCCGAACATGACCCGAGTGCAATCGACCTGACCGGGGAGTCGGGATCGTCGAGGTCGATCACGCTGAGTGTGTCGGAAAAAAAGTTCCCGATCCAGGCGCGTCCACCGGCGACCACCAGGGAGCGAGGTCCACGATCGGCCGCGGTCAGTTGGATCCGTTGCCGAAGACCGACCAGAAACGCGAGGTCGTTCGGTATATCCGCCAGCGTCCGGGAGGCGGACAGGGTTTCGTCCGGCAAGCCTCCGGACCCCAATCGATGGATCCGCTCGAGCAATGCCGGGAAATCGATGATGCTGAGTTCATGGGTGCCGGCGTGGGTCGTCATGATCCTCGACCCGTCCGTGTCCCAGGCAACGGCCCAAGGGTTGGCGGCCCCGGCATTGATGTTGTCCAGCAGCACGGTGGTGAGCAGGTCGAGCGTTTGGAGGTCGATCAGGCTCATTGCGCTGGTATTGATCCACCCCCGTTCGATCTGGGTCGTGGGCAGATGAAATCGCGCCAACTGGTGGACCACGACCGCGTGCCGGCCGTCGGGTGAGATGCGCAGGTCGCGCAGCAGGGTCGATCCATTCGGCAGTTCAAGTTCTTTGACCATCCCGCCCGTGCGCAGATCCAGAACGGTGACGGTGGCGCGCACGACATCGGCATCGGCCCTGCCTGCCTGGAGATGATTGGCCACCAGCAGATGCCTGCCGTCCGGCGTGACAGCTGCCGACACGGGTTCCCTGGGTGCGATCAGGCGACGCATCACCCTGCCGGATGCCAGGTCGATCTGATCAATCCGGTTGTCGAAGCGCGCGCAGACAAACAGGCTGCGTTCGTCCGGGCTGAGCACCGGATCCGAGGCGGTGTGCCCGACTTCCATGGTTCGGACCACCCTTCCCGTGGAGGTGTCGATTTCGCACACGGTGCTTTGGGGCGCGGGGCAGGTGACATAGAGCATGCTGCCGTCGCCGCGCAGGGTGAGGCCGCTCGCCGGCGATGGCAGAACGGTGGACCGGGTGATCCGGCCGGTGGCCGTCTCCATAAAAAGCACGGAGGGAGTTGTCGCGCAGCCGATGTAGAGGGTTTGCGCATTTGGAGCAGCGCTCAGGGATGAAGGGGAGAGGGCCGGCGACGCGATCAAGGAGCCCGATCCCAATGCGTGAAGGAGCGTGAGAGCGGCGAGGGTTGCCCCTGTCCAATGGACCGGCATGTACGGCGTCATAAGCGGAATCTCCTGTTTGTCCGATTAAACGTTCTTTTCCCGGTTCCATACTTGATCCTGATCAAGCTTGACCGGAAGTCCTCGCGGTAGTGTCGGTAGGCGTGGCCGGGGGGCGCTGTTTCCGGAGTTTGTCGTAACAGGTCGGCCCGTGGGTTTCGCCGGACTCCGCGGAATTACCGCCTCCGGTTTTCGTAATTGTGTTTGCGGCTCTTTAAAATCAATCTCAGGACGATCTATGAAAAACGCATGGCTCCCGAAAATACCCAGCACGGCCGGTCTTCCTGTCTTGGCCATGATGGTCACCCTGATGACGGGCCGCTTTTGCGCGGCGCAGTCGGCAGGCGTGGCGTTGAGTGAGCAGGGCCCCATGCCTGGAATTCAAAGTTTCGGGGTTTCTCCAACCAACACTCCCGCGGTGAACAAGGTGGCGCTTCAGCGGGCGATCGACTGGGCATCCGAACGCGGGGCGGCCCTGTTCGTCGAGCCGACCGACGAACCGTATCCGGTGGAGAGCGGTTTGGTTCTGCGACGCAATGTATCGTTGGTGGGGGTGCATGGGCCGGTTGGACGCGGCACCCGGCATCCCCGAAAACCGCAGCCGGTTGGCAGTGTGTTTCGGATTGAGGACGAGCGGGCGCCGTTCCTGACGGTGGAAGGGGCTACTCAGGTTCGGGGGATTCAGTTCTGGTATCCGAATCAGACCCTGGATGATCCTTCACGGATCGTTCGTTACCCGGCCACCATTCAGGTCAGTCGGACGGTGGCGGCGCAGGGGGTGACCCTGTCTTGTCTGACGTTTTACGGAGAGTACCTGGCGATGGACTTCAACGCCGCGCGCGGGATGCCCTGCGAGCAGATCCTGTTCGAGCACTGCTATGGATATCCGTTGAGCGGGGAGTTTATTCGTGTGGATTATTGCTACGACATTCCGCGGATCCTGCACTGCCATGTGAACCCGTCGAATCTTCGCTATTTTCGGGGTGGATACAGCCGATCCGTCATCGATGCCGTCGTGGCTTCCAAAACATTCACCTACGCAATCAACCACACCGACAATGCGGTCCTGATGGACCTGTTTACATTTGGTGCCTACGGCGGTGTTTACATGGGGCCTGCAACCTACGGGCAGCTCACGAGCTTCAATCTGGATTGTGTGACGGTTGGAATCCATAAGCTGGGGGACGGCACCTTCAATCGGAACTGGCAGATTGCCCAGGGATCGATCATCGCAAATACAGGACCCGGGGTTGAGTCCGTTCATCCGATCATCATCGAAGGTCGGGGCCACACGGCGTTGTCGAATGTGGAGGCGTTTTCCGGTGGGAATGGCGCGCTGACGACCCTGGACCGATCCCAGGATTTTATGCTGGTCCGAGGGGATCGGAAACTGACGGTAACCCTTCAGGGCTGTCGCATGAGGAACTATGCCGCGGACGAACCCATCACGCTGCAGAACCCTGAAGCGCTGATTCAGGCAACCGGATGCGTGGATAAGAACGAGAACCTGTTTAACGGGGTTTTCGGAAAGAATGCAACGCCTGTGCCGTGAACCCCGCGGGTTGGATGAGACAATCATGATGATCGGTAAACAGAAGCCCATCCTGGTGACCGGGGCGGCTGGAAGCATCGGGCAGGCGGCAGTGGCGGGCCTGATGGGCGCGGGTTGGCAGGTGCGTGGCTTCGACCTGCGTCCGACATCGGGATGCTCGGAATCCGTTGTGGGGGATCTGACCGACGCGGCGGCTGTGCATGCTGCGGCCGAGGGTGTCGGGGCGATCATTCACATGGCGGCTGTGCCGGATGATGATGACTTTCTCGAGCGCCTGTTGCCCGGCAACATCATCGGGCTGCATCATGTGCTGGAGGCTGCCCGGCTCGCAGGAGTGCCGCGGGTTGTGCTGGCGAGCACGGGACAGGTGGTGTGGTGGCAGTTGCTCGAAGGTCCATGGCCCATTGAACCGGACGCTCCGATTTCTCCGAAGCACTGGTATGCTGCCACCAAGGTGCTCGCGGAGGCGGCAGGGCAGGTGTACGCCCGCAGCCATGGGCTCACGGTTGTGGCGCTGCGACTCGGCTGGTTTCCCCGTACGCCCGAACACGCTGTCGAACTGAATGAAACACCGCGCGGACCGAACGTCTACCTCAGTCCGGGTGATGCCGCGCGATTTTTTGTGCGCGCCATGGAGGCTCCCCTGGAGCAGGGGTACTCGGTGGTCTGGCTTGCCAGTCGCCCTCTGAACCAGCAGCTTTTTAACCTTGACCCCACGACGCGCCTGATCGGTTGGGAACCCCGGGATCAGTGGCCAACGGGTTCCGAGCATCTGCTGCGGCAGGCCCCAGGTTCAGAACCGGCAGGGCTCACCCGCTGATGCGGCACCGCCTACTGACATTGCTCGAAAGGGGCGGTGAACCAGAAGGTGGAGCCTTTTGCGGGAAGGCTCCGCACACCGATGTCGCCCCCCATCAAATCCACCAGTCTGTAACAAATCGCGAGTCCCAATCCGGTGCCTCCGTACACCCGGGTGCAAGAATCGTCCGCTTGTTCGAAGGCCCCGAACAGTTTGCCCTGGGCTTCCATCGGGATGCCAATGCCGGTGTCCTTTACCTCGAACCGCAGCATCACACCCCGCTTATCGGTTGTCTCCGAAATAACTTCGATCGAGACTTCTCCGTGGACGGTGAACTTGATGGCGTTGCCGATCAGGTTGTTCAGGATCTGCTGCAGTCGTCCGGGATCCCCGCGGAGGGAACCCGGCACATCGGAACGGATGGCCAACCCGAGTTTGATTCCTTTGATTCGGGCCTGCTCAGCCAGCGGTTCCATGACCTGTTCAATCGTCCGGGGCAGGCTGAAATCCGAAGATTCAATCGTGAGGCGTCCCGCTTCAATCATGGAGTAGTCGAGAATGTCGCTGAGCACATTCATCAGCGCGTTGCCGCTCTGAATGATTGTCCGGGCGATCGATTCCTGTTCCTCGGAAAGCCCTGTATCGTGAAGCAATCCCGCCATTCCGATGATTCCATTCATCGGAGTCCGAAGCTCGTGGCTCATGTTGGCGAGGAACCGGTTCTTCGCCTTGTTTGCCACCTCCGCCGCGCGAGCCAACCCCGCGGAGGTTTGTGCCTGGATCTGCAGACTGTGGTTCGCACTTTGTAGTTCGGCGGTCCGTTCGTTGACGCGTTCCTCCAGTTCGCCCATTCTGAGGGCCAGTTGCTTTTCCATGTGCCACTTCTCGGTCAAAGCATGAGCGAGCTGGAGGACTTCAATTGTTTCAAACGGTTTCTTTAAAACCACCAGCCTGCTGCCGGCACCGGTTTCCCTGACCATTCGCTCCCAGGAATAATCCGAGTACGCGGAGCACAGAACGAACTGAACATTCGGGAATTCATTCCAGATCTCCCTGATGGTCTGAATCCCATCCCATCCGGGTGGCATTCGCACATCCATAAAAACCAATGCGTAGGGCCGATCGTTTTCGAAGGCCCGCCTCACCCGAGAGAGTGCCTCGTCGCCCTGGTATGCGGAATGGAGTTCGAACGGTCTTGCTTCCGTTCGGGCTGATTCCAGGCCGAACAGTTCAACCGCCAATTGATCAGAAGCGGATGCTTCGGACGCCTTTGGGCTAAGGATCTTGAAAAAATCCTCGTGAATCGACGCATTGTCGTCCACGATCAGGATTCTTCTATTCGGATGGTTGTTCAAAGGGTCCATGTCCGTGCGCGGAGTCTTTCCCCAGGGGGCGTCGTGGCAATTCAAGCGAGAAACGGGCGCCTTGTCCACTGCTGTGTGCGATGAGTCTGCCACCCATTTCCTTCGCGAAATTGGCGCTGGAATGTAATCCGAATCCGTGGCCGTCGCGTTTTGTGGAAAATCCGAAATTGAAAATCCGTAAGAGGTTTTCCTCGGGAATCCCGACTCCGTTGTCGGAAACCGTGATGGTGACCGTGGCATCCCCTGTTTCGAGTCCCACGACAACCTGTTTCCCGGCGCGGTTGGACTGTATGCAGGCTTGCACCGCGTTTTTGATCAGGTTGACGAGGATCTGGATTACCTTGTGTTTCTCAACACTGACCGGACCCACGTCCGAAAACGCGCGTGCAACCTGAATCCCGTGTGCTTCGAGTTGCTGCTGCAGCAAGGCCAGGGATTCTTCAATCAAATGGTTCAGATTCACTTCCTCCAGCACCCGCGCGCCCTTCGCGTGGTCCTGCTGCATCGCCACGACCTCCTTGATGTGGTCGATCCGGTTCTGCAGAGCGTTCAATTCGACCTGAATCTCCTGACGTTCCGCCGACACATCGGCGTTGAGCGCCGCAAGGAACGCGGGCACCCGCCGGCCCTTCGGATCGGATGTGAGGAAACGCTCAAGGTCCCCTTCATGTTCGGCGAGCAGATCCACCACCAGGGAGAGGCCCCTGGATTTTGACTCGCTGATTTTGTCCGCGATGATGCTTGCCGAAACATTGAGGCCGTTGAGCACGTTCCCAACGTTGTGCAGGACTTCCGTTGCGATTTCGGACATTCCGGCCCTTCGGGAAATCTCGATCAATTCGCTGTTCACCCTGGCGAGTTCGACCTCGGACTTCTTCTGCTCGGTGATGTCGCGGGTCACCGCGAGATGCAGGGTGCCGTATTGCCGGTCAATCAGTGGTGTGGCATGCGTCTCCACCCAGCGGGGGGTTCCTTTCCGGCCCAGAACTCTGAAAATCAGCCGGCCCGGGGAACCGGCGCAAACACTGTCATGAAATGACTTGAATTTGCCGCGATGGTCGGGGTGAATGAAGTTCATCACGCCAACCTCGTGGATTTCTTTCAGACTGTCGACCTCCAGCATTCTCAATCCGGCATGGTTCATTTGCAGCAGCTCGCAATCCTTGGTGAGCAGCTTCACGCACTCCGGTTCGTTGGCGACTATCGCGTCCAGAAACTTTTTCTCCCTCAAACGGGCCTGTGACAACCGGAAGAATTTCAGCGCAATGAATCCGAACACCGCGATGGCGGCCAGGGTGGCGGCCAATCCGCGGTACAACCAGGTCAAATCCCGGACTGGATTCGGGTCGTAGAGCATCTCAGTCACGGGGAAACCGTGAGGCAGCATGCCGATGTCCGCATAGGTCTCGGCGATATGCCGCCAACGGCCCGGGTTCATGTAGCCCATTTCGACCAACACGGGTTGAATCAACGGATCCATCCGGTCCGCCTCGTAGATCAGGGCATTGCGATCGTGCCGGGTAGAGTAATTGTCGAGGATCAGGGAGACCGTCTCCTCCTTGTGGTCCATCGCATATTTCCATCCCCGAAAACTCGCTTCCCGGAACGCTTTGACACGCTCCGGATGGTCTTTCAATTGCCGCTCCGTCGTGTAAAGATTGTCACCGTAAAAATCAATTCCCTCCGATCGCGGTGAGTAGGCGACATACGGGATCCGGGCGGTGTCGAGGGCATAAATCTGATCGGTGACGTAGGCCGAGAAAGCGTCCGTTTTGCCGCTGATCAAATCATTGATATCAAAACTGTTTGGGGCGACCCGATACTTGTCCGGCGAAAGTCCGACCTTGCCCAGATACGCGTAAAGTTCGGCGTCATTCTGCATCAACATCAGGGTTTTGCCGGCAAGATTATGGATGGTCTGTGTGGGCGCTTCCTTGAGAACAACCAAAGCCAGCGCGGAGTGTTGGAAAACGACACCGAGGACCACGAACGGATCGCCCTTGTATCGTCTCAGCAGGATGCCGCTGTCTCCGACCCCGAATTCCGCCGTTCCATCCAGAACATGCTGCATCGGGTCCTCCCCTGGAACCGCTTCGCGAATGCGCACCTCCAGACCCGCGTCCCTGTAGTACCCCTGCGCAATGGCCGTGTAATACCCCGCGAACTGAAATGCATGCAGCCACTTTAACTGCAGTGTGACGGAATCCAGGGCCAGCACGGGCGCTCCCATCAGAAACAGAAGACATGCCGGAAGCCAGGAACGGATTGCATGTCTTCGTTTGGTCATTCCCTTCCTTCGTTGCTCGGATCGATGATCGAGGTTCGTATCCGCACGACTCTTCCGTGTCAAGGCTTCATCTTGTGTGTTTCCTGTTGTCCAGACTGACCCTTGATCCGGGGTTGGCTCAGGCTTTTATCACGCGGCAGGCGAAGCATTTGTAGGCCTGCTGTCCGGAAAGGTTGTCGAAGTAGCGGTCGTCGATGAGCGTATTCGCCGTGTCATAACGCGGGAGCCCGAATTCGTCGCCCAGCGCTTGCGCGGGGCCAAAGCTGTTCGGGATAAAGACGGTGTCTTCCCGGATTCCGTCCCACACCAGAGCCGTGCCGGTCACCGTGCCTCGCGGGCTTTCGACAATAATTCGGTCGCCGTTTGCAACCCCGGCTCGTTTTGCGGCGCGCGGGTGAAGCTGCACAAGACGAACCCCGTTCATCTGCTTGCCGAAGTGGGTCCACTGCGTGACTCCGGCGAAGTGGACCACGCTGGCTCGGCCAATCATGCCCATGAGGGGGAACTTCGCGTGTACTTTACCGTCGCTCAGGACACCGAGTCTCACGCGTTGAGTGACGCTTCCGGGATTCACCGGATTCGGAATCAGCTCCTCGTCGTAGGCGATGCTCGGATTCCGGCCGGTAACCTCCGGGTGCGTGTAATACATGGGTAGCGCCGCATGGCCAGCCGGACGGAGCGCGGCGTCGAGGTCCGGCGTGGTGATTTCCACTTTGCCGCTGGGCGTGAGGAAGCGTTTGCCTGTGTTCCCCGGGTCAAGCGCCTCAGCGGCGGAATACCAGGATTTGTGGTCGAGATAGAGCGTGCTGATGCCGGGACTTTTTTCGTCGGGGCACGGCCAGCGCAGCGGCTCGGCGCGTTCTTCCAGGCGAGCCTGCGTCATGCCGCCGACGCCGGGAGTGCGCGCCACGAATTCAGCCCACAACTTGCCGTAGTTCTTCCATTCGGGGCGGAGATTGCCCGTCCAGTATTCAGCCGGATTCTTTTTATCGCGACGCGCCATCGCGGCGGCAAGGTCGATCCAGATTTCAATATCGGTCCGGCTCTCGCCGACCGGAGGGACGGCGGCATGCTGCCAGCGGATGCTGCGGTCGTCGCGGCGCATGTACACGCCATCCATCTCAAAGCCGCTTCGGACGGGCAGAATCACGTCCGCGTACCAAGCCGCCTCCTCCATGAACAGGCCGGTGTAGACGTAAAACTCAAGTTCCTTGAACGCGGCCTGCACCTTTCTTGAGTTCGCACACGCAATGAGCGGGTTTCCTTCGGTGACGATCGCCCGAAGCGGATACGGGCGCTTGGAGAGAATGCTCTCGGCAAACCAATCCGGTCCGACCGGCAATGCGGGGGGCTTCTTCGGCGTGTCGCCGACGATCGGGGGAAGGTTTAGCGCGCCGGGCCAGGTGTTGTGCATGAAATTACACCCGCCGCCATTGATACCGATGTTGCCCGTGATGGTCGCCAGAAAGGCGAGCGCGCGGTAGGTGTCGAATGCGTTGAGTTGATGCGAAATGCCTGCATTGCAGAAAATGGCGGCGGGCTTCGCCTTCGCGTAGCCCTCTGCAATGGCCTTGATCCTTGCGGAGGGGACCCCGCTCACCCTTTCCGCCCATTCGGGTGTGTAGCCGCCCTCCTGCAAATGCGCCTTCAATTCGTCGAAGCCGAGCACCCACTTGGCGACAAACTTCGTGTCGTGGAGATTCTTCGCGATGATGTGCTGAAGCATGGCGAGCACTAGCGCGAGGTCGGTGTGTGGCTTGGGCGCAAGCCATTCGTCCGCCTGAGCGCCGGTCGGTGTGAGACGTGGGTCGATCACCGCGAGTTTCGCCTTGGTCTTTTCCCGCGCACGCAACAGATAGGCGAACGTTACCGGATGTGTCTCGGCTTGATTGGTGCCGAGAAACAGGAAGAACCTGGATGACCCCAGGTCCTCTCTGCCGGTGTTCCCGTCCTTGCCGTAGCCGTTGGTGAAATTGCCCAGACCGAATGTCCACGCCAGCGCATTGCCGCCGGCATCGTTGCACACGGGGCCGACGTCCGTGTCGTTCGGCGAACCAAGCAGCGTGAAGAACCGCCCGATGACGCTCCCCGTCCCGCGCTGGAGACGCCCGGATGTCTTGTTGGCAATGGCGCGCGCCTCGCCCGCATCGCGCAGCGCGAGAAACTTCTGCGCGATCAGGTCGAGCGCATCATCCCATGAGCACGGCTCGAACTTCGACTCCGGCGAACCTTTCTCACCGCCGATGCGTTTCATGGGCCGCGTGAGCCGATGCCGGTTGTACACGAGTTGCGTCATCATCTGCGCCTTCACGCAGAGGCCGCCCGCCTGCACGGGATCCTCCGGCTCGCCTTGAACGTCGATCACGCGTCCGTCTTTGAGATGCACCTTGAGCCGGCAATTCGAATTGCAGAACTGGCAGGCGCTATCGACGATTTTGTCCGGCTGAAGCGCGCCGGATTGTTTTGTGAAATCGAAGCCGGCCATTTTTGTTTTCGGCTCTGGATGCGTGCCGTCGGTCGCGCATGGTGCGTCGAGGCCCATCAACGATAAAGCGGGAAACGCGGCCGAAGTGGCGGTGGCCGTCTTGAAAAAATGGCGGCGGGATAGTTTTCCGTTGGACATGGGGATCTTTCTTTTTGGGCCGCGATGGCGAAGCGTGTCAGAACGGGATGATGACATCGAACTTCATTGTGATACTCCGCGGATGGCGATCAATCGGTTTCATCATCCAAGACTCGAAGACGCAGTATTGGCTGAAGCCGGGACGAGTAGGCGCAGCCGGCCGCGAGGTGTCATGATGTGCATATATGCACACCTGTGCATACAAAAGGGCAGGCCGCAAGCCAAAAAAAGCACCAACGTTATTCCGGAAGCTTGTCGAAACGAAACGTGCAGCAGTCCAGGTCGAGGACGTTGTTGTTGGCGGTCAGTCGCGTCTTAAGCTCGCTGGGCACTCCATACACGCGTCGTTGTCCCTTCTTCTCGGTTTCGAGCAGGCCCGCCTCGCGCAGGATCCGGAGATGTTTGGACACGTTGTACTGCGAAACCTCCAAGCGCTCCGAGATTTCGTTCACGCTCAACGGTTCCTTGTAGAGCAGTCGCAGAATGCGCAGGCGCGTCTCCTCTCCCAACGCTTTCAGTGCGGCAATGCAGTCAAGTCCGGTCATCTCAAAGTGCTTAGCTGACCAGGTCCATTTAGGCAAGCCACGGCCATCGATTCCCATCGATTCAACCTGTGATGGATCGCGGGCACCAAAGGAACGCCATTTTTGAGGATGACGGGGATCGGCAGCGTTTCTTGGATACGTTGGGCGAGGCGTGCGACAAAACCGATTGGCAGGTGCATGCGCTCTGTTTGATGGGTAATCACTTTCACATGGTTGTCGAGACGCCCAATCCGAACCTTGTGCCGGGCATGAAATGGTTCTTGGGGGTAAGGGTCGATCGGCTGCTGGGGAAGTATCACCTTCCAAAAGACAGTGCTTCGGGAGGCCGGCATTTGGAAGATCAACTGGAAGAGCGACGGCTTTCGGAATTGAGAACAGATTGTGGAGAGAGAAAAAGGGGATGGTTGTGATGATTACAATACCAGGAACAGAGCGGCCGTTTAACCACGGATTTCAAGGATATATTTTTCTAACGTTCCCTTTTTCCCCTTCCCCATCCGTGGCCATCCGTAAAATCCGTGGTCACCCCCCCCCCTCATCCGTGGTTACCCCCGTTTCGCGAATAGTTCTTGTCTCGTCGGATTCATGAGGACATTCTCCCGACTCAAATCCAACAATCAACGACTTCTCAAGCTATGTTGACGCGTGCGGCCTTGTCCCGAGTTGTTCTCCCGATTCTTTTCAGTGCGGCCTTCCTGCTGAATGGCTGTAAACCCCGCCCGGGCGGTGACACTGCCCACCCGGTCCAACAGTCTCTGGTATTGTCCCTGGCCGTTCTTGGCCAGGATGACGGTGGAGCGCCCCAAACGCTTCCCGCCCGCCTGGGGATCCTGACTCGAAACGGAACCACTTGGAGCCACCGGACGCTCGAGGACCGGGACTGCAACGTCTTTCACAAAGCGATGGCCTATGGATCGGAGGGACTGGTCAGCTTTGGCGGCACCCGCGCGGTGGTTAAACTTTGGCGTCCAAACGGGCAAAGGGAACGGCTCTGGGAAGCGGACTTCGGTGGCCAGTTCAGCCGGATGCGTGATGCCGAGGTGGGGGACATCTATGGGGACGGCAACCCGGCCATCGTGGTGGTCACGCACGATCAAGGCGTCGTCGCCGTGCTCCGCCAGGACGGTTCGGGACCATTCAGTGTCGAAGAACTTGATCGTCAACCCAATACCATCGTGCATGAGGTTGAACTCGGCGACCTCGACGGCGACGGAGTGATGGAGGTTTACGCGACGCCCACGGAGCCCAACCGGGTCGACGGCACACCGCAGCCAGGCAGCGTGGTTCGTTACGTGCCCGCCCGGAAAGAAGGCCGCACCGAGGTGGCCGATCTGGGTTCGCGGCATGCCAAGGAAATCCTCGTGACCGACATCGACGGAGACGGAAAGGACGAGCTTTATGTGTCGGTGGAGGCGGTTTCTGGCGGGCGTGTCGAGATTCGCCGGTACCTGGTCGACACAAAGCCAACCGACGGGGTGATGATCGCTTCGCTCGACGATAAACTGTGCCGGTTTCTCGCGGTGGGAGACATCGATGGCGACGGCAAAAAGGAAATGATTGCGGCGGCCAACAAGAGCGGTCTCTGGCTGCTGCGTCCCGGGAGCGACCGTTGGGAGAAAGAACGGATCGACGGGAATTCCTCGGGGTTTGAGCATGCCTCGATTCTGCTGGATCTCGACGGGGACAAACGCGATGAACTTTATGTCGCGAGCGACGACCAGCGGGAAGTGCGCCGTTACGACTGGACGCCCCAAGGCTGGAAGCACGAGGTGTTGCTCAAATACGAGGACAAGCTCGACCGGTACACCTGGAACATCATGGCAGTGCCCACCGCCTTGTTGCCCGGCTCGGATGTTGAGATCTCGGAAGCCGCTCCCGCCGTCACGTCCGAAGAATCCAAGCCGGAAGCACCCAAAAGCGTCGCCACGGTGGAGGAGGCAAAAGAACCGGCTGCGGTTGCCCGCGGTCTGCGGCTCGCTTCGGATGAAGCGGCGCCTGGATACGTGCTTTACGCGCCGTTCGGTTTGAAGGGCGCCTACCTGCTCAACAAGGAGGGTGCCGTGGTGCACATGTGGCAGACTGAATACCCAGCGGGCTCCATGTATTTGCTGCAAAACGGCAATCTGCTGCTGAGCGCGGAAGAAGCCAATCCTCCGGTCTTTAAGGCGGGGGGACAGGACGGACGGATTCTCGAAATCGCGTGGGACGGGAAGGTTTTGTGGGACTTCAAATACGCGAACGAGAAACACCTGAATCATCACGACATCGAACTGCTTCCCAACGGGAATGTTTTGGCCATCGCCTGGGAAAGTAAAACTGCGCAGGAAGC
>JAIPJX010000216.1 GCA_021733945.1 Verrucomicrobiota bacterium
CGGGACGGTTCGCGCCACCTTTCCCCGTCCCCTCGGCGGTAGGGCGAAGCGTCTCGCTGAGCCGTGGGCCACCCGAAGTCCAGATCCCTGACCGCTCATCGGGACGGTTCGCGCCACCTTTCCCCGTCCCCTCGGCGGTAGGGCGAAGCGTCTCGCTGAGCCGTGGGCCACCCGAAGTCCAGATCCCTGACCGCTCATCGGGACGGTTCGCGCCACCTTTTCAGGTCTTCAACGGACATGGGGCTTGGAGGTCAGATACTTTTTCCAAATAAGCCAATGGAAGCAACGGTTCGAAGAATTCTGTCTTGCACCCGTGCGCCGGCTCATCAGCCGCGGGCCGGGATGGCGTCGGCCATACACCCAGCCAGGTTCGGTGGAGTCCGTTTGCCTTCCGGAACGATCACGGCGGCGGCCCTGGTCGATCCGTGGGGCGGCTACGGAGCGGACTTCGGGGCAAAGGACTGAAGGATCAGGCCTGCGGTTTCGGCTGCAGATTTTCCGGATTCGAGGAGTCCGGCCGCCGTTCCGCTGACGTAGGCGGTGGAACTGGAAGTGCCTGTGACAACATAGGAATCTCCCCTGAAATTGACGTAACTGACGCCGGGTGCCACCACATCGACAAAGCTCCCGTAGTTGGCGTAGGGCGCGATCTCGCCGCGGTGGTTTCCAGCCGTCACCGCGATCACGCTTGGGTAGGCGGCCGGGAAATTGGGCAATGGGTCCGGTTCGTTTCCGGCAGCGCCGAAAAAGAGCACGCCGGCACGGTTCGCCTGCTGGATGACGTCCGCCAGAAAGGGGCTGTCGGCATCGCCTCCCATGCTCAGATTGATGACGGTGGCACCGGAGTTGACTGCGGCATAAATTCCGCGAGCCACATCGAAGGTGGTCGTCTCCGGATTCGGTCCGTAAACATCGACCGGCAGGATGCGTATGTTTGAGGTGTCGTCGGATTGCGGAACAAACTCGATGCCGCGCAGGATGGTCTCAGCCATGGAGGTCCCGTGGGTCAGTTCGCCGTCCAGAGCGCCCGGGTCTCCTGCCACATGGATGGGATCGAGCAGAAACTCGGTCATCTCGGGTGGCAGCGCCTGCACGGGGGTGTCGATCAGTCCCACGACGACTTTGCCGGAGTTGGATTCGCCACTGGGTTTCAGGCTGAAAGGTTGGGTGACCGCCTGTCGGTGCGGATCATTCACCCGGGGGTTGTTGAGATAGTAGTTCGAATCGACGGCTCCCAAGGTCTCATCTTCCGCCAATTGCTTGCGCGCCCGGGTGGCGGCCTCGGCGGTTTCGAATTGAAGCCGGTAGGTGTTTAAATCGTCGGCTCGGCCGATGATCTTGGCACCGAGTTGTCTGGCAAGGTCTTCGATCGTTTTCGCTGAATCGGCCTTGAGCGTGACGATCAGTTCGTCCGGGACCGCCCCGGTCCTGGGCGAGCGTTTTGCAGGGGCACTTTCGATCCTGCGGGTGGCTCGTTGGAGGGAGGTGCGGTAGATCAGGAGTCGGGACGGGGATTGGGGAATGAGCGCAAAGTTCAAATCGCCCAGCAACCGTTTCAGAGCTTCGGGTGGCGGGAGGTCCCTGAATTTCACCGAAACTTTCCGGGTGGAATCGGGCTCCATGTAAACGTGCCAACCGGACGCGGTGCTGATTTTTGCCAGGAGTTCTTCAAGGTTGGCTTCGTGAACGTCTGCCCGGACCTTCTGTTTTGCCTGATCCCACTCGAAGAAGTCGTTCGCGAACGAGCTGTGAATAAGCAATACGAATAATAGAACCGCCAGCCCGGTGGGGGGGCGGCCCGATCGCCCTGTCGGTATCTTGTTTCCCGGACCCTCCTGAGTGCCCGTCCCGGCGGGCCAGGCAGCTGACCGCGGCGGCTCAGTTGCGCGCTGTGGGTTCGAGGGGGTGGGGTTCATGCGCGGCGGGCGGATGGCGTGGCTGCAAATTGTTCTCCGAAATGCACTCAGACTGTCGATCGCTGTGTCGAGGGTTGTCAACTGGATTGTCGTTTCGCTTTCTTTCAATTCAACCCTCAAACTTCCGAAAGGTTGCGTTTTTTTACCGACTGCGGTTCGTGGGGGGGGGTGCCGGATCGCGGAAGCAACCGCTCGCATTTGATGGAATTTCCGGAGAAAGTCTTTTCGCCGGCGAGGGTTGCATCTGGCCGGTTGCCCGGGCGGGATGAGAGATCGTATGGGACGGATCATCCGATCTAATGAGTTTCGGCTTGCCCATCAAGCCTCCTTTTTGTTATCAGTTGCAGATTGTTTTATGGCAGCTATCGGCCGATTCCAAAAAGGTGACGAACTTTTCTACGCCAAAGTAGTTGATGGCGAACTGTTTCGTTTGCAAGGGGATGTATTTGGTTCCCCCTCGTATCAAAAAAAACCAGTCCCGCTCAAAGGAGTGAAGACATTGACTCCGGTGGCACCCTCCAAGGTGATCGCTGTGGGTCTGAACTATGCCGATCATGCCCGGGAATCCGGCAAACCGCTGCCCAAGGAGCCGCTCTTCTGGCTCAAGGCCCCAACCTCATTGATTCCGGACGGCGGGAAAATTGAGATTCCGTTTGCCGCACATCGGACTGATTTCGAAGCCGAACTGGCCATTGTCATCGGACGGCGCATGCGCAATGTGACCCCGGCAGCGGCTGCCCGGTATATCTTCGGATACACGGCGGCGCAGGATATCTCGGATAGGACCATTCAGAACTCCGAAAGTCAGTGGGCACGGGCCAAATCGTTTGACACGTTCACGCCGCTGGGGCCGTATGTGGAGACGAAGATTGACCCGCATGATCTGACCATTCAACTGTTTCAGAACGGGCAACTGCGGCAGAATTCCAACACGAGCCAGTTGATCTTCAACTGTTTCCAGTTGGTGAGTTTTGTTTCCATCAACATGACGCTGCTGCCTGGCGACGTGATCCTGACCGGCACCCCCAGCGGGGTGGGACCGATTGAATCGGGGGACCGCCTGGAAGTGCGCATCCAGGGGCTGGCACCGTTGGTGAACACGGTGAAATGATCGGGGCTCCCAAGCGGGGCCGTGTGCCCGTAAACGCACAGTTGCTTTTGCGGTGCTGTTTGGTAATTAAATAGCCAGCTGAACTCTTTACGGAACGATTCTGGATTCTTGTTGGGTGAGTTTTCCAAGCGAATTGGAAGTGACAGAAACGACCCAGTGCCAGGTAAAATCGGTTCCGTTCCGATTAAATCATGAAAAACCTCATTCATCATCGAACGAAAATACGAAAAGCTTCTGGGTTTACCCTGATCGAGTTGCTGGTCGTCATTGCCATCATCGCCATTCTGGCGGGCATGCTCCTGCCGGCGCTCTCCAAGGCCAAGACCAAGGCTCAGGGCATCTTCTGCATGAACAATACCAAGCAGCTGATGTTGGCCACGCATCTGTATACGGTGGATTTCGAAGAACGTTATTGGCCGAATCCAGACAACGGAAACGTCAATCCGGGCCAAAACTGGTGCCCGGGCCAGGCTGGCAGCGGCGGTGGGCAGGAGTTTAACCCCGACATTCTGGATGACCCGACCCGTTCCTTGCTCGTTCCCTTCGGTGCTGTCCATCAGCTCTTCAAATGCCCTGCGGATCGCCGGATGGGCAATTACCAGGGAACCGACACATCCCGCCGGGGCCAGAAGGTTCCCTCGGCCCGTTCGGTCGCTGCGAGTCAGGCGGTTGGTACCAACCCGGGTGCGGGTGGCAAAACCGCTGTGGATGGCCCCTGGTTGGATGGCAATCACGGTCATCGGCTCGGCCAGAAATGGCGCACCTACGGCAAAACCTCTGACGTCGTTGATCCTGGCCCTTCCGGTCTGTGGATGATCATGGATGAAGACGAAAACAGCATCAACGACGGTGGTCTGGCAGTGGTCGGCCCTCAGTCGCCGTTCAACTACAGGATGATTGACTGGCCCGCGACTTATCACAACAACGCGGCTGGCATCGCCTTCGCCGACGGTCATTCCGAGATCAAAAAATGGGTTGATCCCCGGACCAAGGTGCTCGCCGGTAACGTCCGCGCCAGCACTCAGACAGGAAATCGTGACATCGAATGGCTTTCGGAGCGGACTTCCGCCCTGATCGTCAGGTAGGTTCGACGGTTATTTGCCTTTTACAGCAATTGCCGCGGCCGAAAGGTCGCGGCAATTTTCTTTGTACGGAGGATGGCAGCTCCAACGGGAACCTGTTTCAACGACGAGTCGATGATTATGCCGGCAGAATTTTACGACACACACGCCCACCTCGATTTTCCTGATTTTTCGAATGATGTCGATGGCGTGATCGAACGCGCGGCCCAGGCCGGGATTTCCCGAATCGTCGCGATCGGAACGGATCTCGAGAGCAGCGCCCGCGCCGTCGCACTCAGCGAGCGGTATGCATCGGTCTTCGCAGTGGTGGGATGGCATCCCAGCCATGCATGGTCCGCTCCGGATGACATTCGCGCCGCCCTTCGGGACCTGGCTGCAAGGCCCAAAGTGGTGGCGATCGGGGAAACGGGATTGGATTATTTGCGTGTTACTGACTCGGGCCAGCCCGTTGAGAACTCTGAGATCGGGCGAATCAAATCCAAACAGGCGGACCTGTTCGAGCAACATCTGGAGGTTGCCGCCGAGCTTGGTTTGAACTGCGTCATCCACCAGAGGGAATCGTTTGAGGCAACCTTCGCACAGATGTTGCCGTATGCGGGGAGGGTGAGGGGAGTTTTCCATTGTTTTGTGAACACCCCGGACGAAGTGCGCCGGGTGCTCGAGATCGGTTCCATCGTGAGTTTTACTGGAATCCTCACCTTCAAAAATGCGGCGAGTGTTCGTGAAGCACTGGCTGCGACCCCGATGGGGAGTTTTATGCTGGAGACAGATTGCCCGTTTCTGGCACCGATGCCCTATCGCGGAAAACGATGCGAACCCGCCTACGTGGTCCATACCGCGGCGATGGCGGCCCAGGTCAAGGAATGCGACCTCGAGACTCTGAGTGCCGCCACCTGTGCGACCGCCACCGGTTTTTTTCATCCCACGCGCTTCTCCGTCGGGTAGCCCGGGTTCAGACCCCAGAAGTTCAGGGGTGACCAAAGAGAAATCACGAGTGTGGGTTTGCCTGGAAGGCAGGGTCGGTGGGGCGAACCGCACTGCCATTCGTTGAAGCTATTCGGAGGGGAGGGCGAATCCGTCCCGGTGAGCCGACAGGCGGTCAGAGCGAAAGTGAGTTGAGCGGCTCAGCGAGGACGCTTCTCCCTACCGTCGGTGGGGACGGGGGAGGGTGGCTGGGGAAGGTAGCGCGAACCGTCCCGGTGAGCTTCCGACCGGGAGGGGATCGAGATGATGTTCCAAGGGCAGCAGTGATTAAAATTCGAAATCCGAAGCACCAAATCCGAAACAAATCGGAGTGAAATTCGAATATCGAAATTCAAAACGAAGGTGAGGTCACAGATAGTCAGAGCCCGTTTCGGACTTTCAGCTTTTGTGTGATTTTGTTTTGAGTTTTGAATTGGGTGCTTGTTTCGGATTTCGAGTTTCCGCTCTGCTTTGGCGGTCTGGTTTCGGACGGGCTGCGGCTCAGCGGGACGCTTCGCCCTACCGTTGGGAAGGGGGAAGGGTGGCTGGGGAAAGGTAGCGCGAACCGTCCCGGTGAGCGGTTCGGGGGATTGGTTTCGGACGGGCTGCGGCTCAGCGAGGACTCTTCCCTGCCATTTCAATTCTTAAACGAATGGCTGTGGGGCGAAGGGTCCCGCTGAGCCGGGGGCTGCAGGGATCGGATGCTCGCATCTGTCGCGCATCAGGAGAAAAAAAGGCCGGACATGAGTCCGGCCTTTGTGAATGAAACTGGAAGGGCAGGTTAGTTGCGGACGCGGAAGAAGCCTGCGGAACCCGCCGGAGTCGCCGGGTATGGGTTTGCGGCTCCCGAAATGTCCGTCCAAGGCCCGCTAATGGAGGTTGCCTGCTGCAACGTGCCGGATCCACCCCAGGTGATGTTCACTTTTCCGCCCGAGGCTGTGACGGAAAGTTTTCCAGAGCCGGTGACAGGGCCGCTTCCGCCGCCATCGGTTCCGATGCCGCGGATGATCATTCCGCTGATACCACCCGAGTTGTCTTCCATTTCAGCGAACCAAAGGTATTGATCTGCCCCGAGGGTCACGGTCACGGTTCTCGGTTGCCCTCCGGGTGCTGCCACAGCACCATTGGTTCCCGGTCCGGTTCCGGCATAGTTGCCTGTGTTCTGCGCAGCGGGTTCCTTGGCACCCGTGATGTCGTCGACCCAAACCTTTCCGAACCGGCCGTCTCCGTCGGTTGTGCGGCCTTCGAAAACGGTGACGTTGTATTTCCCGGGCTTGAGGCCGGCAAATCGCATCAGGAGTTCGGAACCGGCTGCGTCCGGATCGCGATAGTTGTAGTCGTCTTTAACGGCGGCCGGCACAAGGACGCCGTCATAATAACCTTCATAACCCTCCTTGGTGGGATTGTTCGCGATTTGCCCCTTGGCCGGGCTACCGCCGGAAGAAGCCGTCAATGCGGCGTTGTCCATGATGGTCATGGTCACTCCGGTGTTTTTGTCCTTGGACGAGTCGATCAGGCTCCAGGTCACCTCGGTTTGATCGGCATTGGCCTTACCTTTGGCACTGGCGCTTCCTTCGGCCACGGCACCGTTTGGATCCGCAAACGACCAGGTCGGGATCACGGTCCAGTCCGTCAACTTGGCCGGAAAAGTTCCGGTGCCGGTTCCTTCGGCGTCAACGATTTCCCGTTCATTTTCCATGTGACCGAAATCGATCTTGAACAACCCGGGTGAGGCCGTCACATCGGCTGGAGGGGGCGCGGTGTCCACCGAACGAATAATCATGCCGCTGATGCCGCCCGAATTGTCTTCCATTTCTGCAAACCAAAGATACTGACCCTCTCCGACCGAAACCGTCACGGTCCTGGGTTGGCCACCAGCCATGACCCGCCCACCCTCGCCGACACCCGCATAGTTGCCCGTGTTTGCGGCCGCCGGTGCATGAGATCCGGTGATGTCGTCC
>JAIPJX010000217.1 GCA_021733945.1 Verrucomicrobiota bacterium
CCGCCCGCTGGATCACCTCCCTGGACCAAGCTCCGGCGATTCGCCAGGTGGTCTCGCAGTTGGACCATTTCCCGACGGTTCCCGAACTGCACAACCGCCTGCTCGAAGGACTTTCCAACGGGCAGGCAACGATTGAATCCATCCAGGAAATTGTGCAGGCGGACATTGGCCTGAGCGCCACGCTGCTCAAGCTCGTGAACTCGGCCTTCTTCGGTGCCGGACACCCAAGTTCCGACCTTGCCGGATCGATCGCCCTGATCGGGCTCGACACTCTGCGCGACCTCGCGCTCTCAGCCAACGCGTTCAGCCCGGTTGAACCCGAGCGGTTCAACCAATGCGACCTGGAAAGCCTGTGGAACCACAGTCGCTCGGTCGCGCTCGCGGCACGCGCCATCGCCCAGGTGGAAGGGGCTGCCGAACCAACCCTGAATGCGGCGTTTGTCGGCGGACTCCTCCACGATGCCGGGCGGTTTCTGCTGCGGCTCCATTTCCAATCGGAACTTGACCGGGCTGAGACACAGGCGAAACACGAAAAAACCCCTCTGTGGAAAACCGAGCGCAACCATCTGGGAACCACGCACGCGGAGGTCGGAGCGTTCCTCTGCGGACTGTGGGGACTGCCCCCCGAGGTCACCGAGGCGGTAGCCTGGCACCACGAACCGGGGCGCAGCGGAGCCACCGGCTTTCGAGCCGTCACGGCGGTGCATGCCGCTGACGTTCTGGTCCGGGAACGTTCCTCCGGATCGAACTCCGAGCAGACGCCGGGTCTGGATTTGGATCATCTTCAGGCGATCGGCCTGACAGAACGCATTCCGGGCTGGCACCAGGCTGCATTTCGGCTCGAATAATCCTGCGAAAACCCTCGCTTTGGAGTTGCATCTTCTCGAGTCAGCCTTGAGATTTTGTGGAATTCCGAGTTTCGGAGGAATTGACGCGGACCAAGAGGGAACCGCCACGCAGCAGTTTGGAGCGACGGTTGGATTGAAATGAACGAGAAAGTTTTGTGTGTGGACGACGATCCGAATGTCGTCGCGGGATTTCAGCGAAACCTGCGGCGGCGTTTCACGATCGATACGGCCTTGAATGGCAACGACTGCCTCCGGATGGTCGAAACCAAGGGACCCTATGCGGTGGTGGTTGCGGACATGAACATGCCCGGGATCAATGGAGTGGAACTCCTGGCGCGACTCCACCAACTGGCACCGGACACCATCCGGATCATGCTGACCGGCAACGCCGACCAGCACACCGCCATGGAAGCCGTCAACCACGGGCAGATCTTCCGGTTCCTGACCAAACCATGCACCACCGACGCCCTGGGCCAGGCTCTGGAAGCCGGAATCAAGCAGTACCGGCTCGTCACCGCCGAAAAGGAACTTCTCGAAAAAACCCTCGGAGGCAGCATCCAGGTGCTCACCGAAATACTTTCCCTTGTGGAGCCGCAGTTCTTCGGCCGCGCACAAATGCTCCGGGACTACATGCGTCTCCTGGCACCCGCCCTCAAGATTGAGGAGGTATGGGAACTGGAGGCCGCCGCCATGCTCGCACAGATCGGCTTCGTCACCATCCCCGCTGAGATCATCCAGAAGGAACGTCAGGGAATTCCCCTCAACGAAACCGAAAAGATCATGCTCGGCCGGGTTCAGGAGATTTCCAGCAAACTGCTCGAGAAAATCCCCAGACTCGAAGGCGTTTCAAAAATCATCCGGTATCAGAACAAGAACTACGACGGCACGGGGGCACCTTACGACCCGGTTTCAGGCGACGCTCTTCCGATCGCCGCACGCATGTTGCGCATGCTATCGGATTTCGTGAAGAAGGAGATCCAGGGAACGCCCCGGAGCGAAATCCTGCAGGAACTGCGCGGAAGAAAGGGTGCCTACGACCCGAAGGTGCTCGATGCAGCGGCAGCCACGCTGCTAAACGACAATTCCCCGGCCACCAAGACAGGACAGAGTGTGTTGGCCAAGGACCTCTGCGTGGGGCAGGTCCTGTTATCCGGCCTCATGACCAACGACGACGTGCTGATTGTGCCGGCCGGCACCATCATCTCCGAGTCGTTGCTCGAGAAGGTCGAGAATTTCTCGGCGCTCGCCGGAATCAAGGAACCTATTTACGTAAAAAGGTAGAGCGTTTTGGTTTCTTGGCGTTTTCTTTTTCAAACGCCTTGCGACGGCCTTCGGCGCTCTGTTCGAATTCACGTTCGGCCTGACGGATCCCCTGCAGATCATCCTTCTCGCGCGTCGCCAGAATCGCCGCATCCTGCGGGTCCTTCAGCACGGTGGCGCGCATGAAAACGATCAGCTCGGCCCGATCCGACGAGGTGTTCTTGTTGCGAAAGAGAGCTCCCAGGAACGGAATATCCTTTAAGACCGGCACTCCGGATTTGCTCTTGGTTTTGTTCTCGGTGATGAATCCGCCCATCATGATGGTATCCCCGTCCTGCATCGTGAGCGTCGCCGACGCGACCCGGCTGTTCACCACGGGGATTGGGTTGTTGTCGATCACCACATCCTGCCCCCGCGTGCTGAACTCCTGTTCAATCTCCATGACCACCAGTCCCTCGGGTGTGATGAACGGGGTGACATACAGATCCACCCCGATTTGCAGATACTGCACAATCGAATTGTTGCTGCCCGCTCCGCCGAAGAAGTTGTTGATCATCCCGCTGGAATAGGGCACCTCTTCGGAGACGGAAAACCCGCCGGAAATGGCGTGCGAAGTCTGAATGCGCGGCCGCGACATCACGTTCACGCTGCTGTTCTGCGCAATGGCAGAAATCGCCACGTCCAGATCGTCGCTGATCTTTCCGAAATAGCTGAATCCGGCGGGCAGCCCGGAGGAGAGATTGGTAACGCCGTTGAGAAACGACTGACCGTTGTTGATGCCACCGGAGGTCACGTTGTTGCCGAATTTCTGGGGGTTCTGCACCATGCTCACGCCGACGTTTTGGGATTCACCGAGCTTGACCTCCAGGATGATGGCTTCGATCAATACCTGCGCCAGCAGCACATCGACCTTGGAAACAATGTTCGTGATCATGACCATGTCCCGTTTGTTCGCGAAAATCAGGAGTGTGTTCGAACGTTCATCCGGCACGATTCGGGCATCCTCCAACACCTTCACCTCCTCATCGCCGGAGGCCTTGGAAACGATCTGCTGCAACCGCTGCTGAAAGGACGACTGCCCCGCCGCAGCGGTGGCCGCCTGGTAGGGGCTGTAACCGCCCCCAAACGACGACCCAAACCCACCGTATCCCCCGCCGTACGCACCGCCGCCGAAGCCTCCTCCCCTGGAACTCCCGCCTCGCGAGCGACTGGATCCACCCATGCGACTGGTGCCACCCCGCGAGCCGCCGCCCTGGATACCCACCCCCTGGGTCGTTGCCGCCGCGGCGGCTCCCACCCCGCCGGCACCTCCACCACCGGAGATGAGGCTCGACATGGTCGTGTAAAGATCGCTCACCTTGCCATACTTGATCGGTATGACTTCCAGGCTGTAATCGGATTCCCGGACGATATCCACCCGATCGATGACCTCCATCATTCGTTTTACATTCGACGCATACTCCCGAATCACAATCGTGTTATTGCTGTCGAACGCCGTCACGGCATTGGGGATTTTGCTGAAGCTCGCCAGCAACTGCGCCAGTTCGCTCGGCTTGAGGGTCTTCAACTCCACCACCTTCGTGATGAACTGCTCGTCCCGCACCGACTGAATATCATCCCTGCCCGCAATCGCACTGCCCGCCGAAGGGGCTTCGGCTTCGGGCAACGCTTTCACAAACTTGTCATCCACGGGGATCATCGCAATGTTGTTTAATGCCAGCACCGCGTCCATGGCATACACCGCTTCCTTGCGGGTCCAATCCGTCTGCGCCTTGAGGGTGATCCCCTGCGGAGCACCCTGAAGCTGGTAGGGTCGCAGCACCGTGAGACCGGACACGGCGGAATAAATCTCGAAGAACTGGTCCAACGGCATTCCCTGCACCTGCAACATGCCTGCCGGGATGATCGCGTCCTGGGCCATTGCAGCCACATCCACGGGAACTCCGCCTGCCTCGCCGCCTTCGGTGGGGGAAACGGCTCCCGCCACGGATACCGGTGGTCGATTGGTCGTCGGACCGGTGGGTGCCGGACGGAACCCGGAAATCGGAGAAGCGGGTGCTGCGCCCTGGGGCCGGGGCGACCCGATGGGCCGACCGTTGATCGTGGGCCTGGTGTCCGGTGTCGCATCCGGTGTCGCCGAGGCGTCCGGGGTGGGGATCGGAGTCGGCCCGCCCGGAACGGGCATCGCGGCGGGAGTGGCGGCGGCCGGAGGCGTGCTCATGGCGCGCTGAATCTGCCGCATCATCTCCTGCGCTTCGTTGGTGCTCGTGATGTCCGGCTCGGGTGCGGGCTGCTTGGAGGATGCCCCTGGGTTCGCCTTCAGGAAATTCACTCCCGGGGGTTGCTTCTGCTGCGCGGCCAACCAACTGCCGAGCGCAAGGACGAAAACGATTGAGAATGGAATCAGTTTTTTCACGGTAATGAATTCTACTTGGAACTGGCCGTCACGGCGGCTGCATTTCCAGGCGCGGAGGCCGCTGCCGCCGGCTGGTTCTTCTGGTAACTCGCCACCAGGGTCAGGTTGCCCGACAGCTTAAATTGGGAACGGTCTGGCCGCACGTCGAGGTCCTGAACGCGGATCAGGGAATTGGTTGAAGCCAGACTGACCAGGAATTTCACGAGCTCCTCGTTTCCGGCGTCGAACACGATTCCCAGGGTCTGTTCCTCAAAGAACTGGTTGGTGCGGGTGTTGCTGGTTTTCGGTCTGGGATCCTTGCGGGTCACGCGAATCCCGCTCTCGTTGATCTGGGCATTGACCGTACGGACCAGATCCAGATCCTGCTCCTCGAGAATGACATTCGGCCCCGCCACCTCCAACTCGTCCAGCCGGCCCTGATAGTCGCCTGTTCGGGCAACCTCCTTCTGGTAGGTCCGGAGCGTTTCCCGGGCTTTCCGAAGATCGCCTTGAATCTTCTTCCAATCGTTGAAATGCGGCCAGACCAACCAGGCGTTGAGCACCACGAATGTGGCAACGCCCACCACCATCAACAACATCCGTTCCTGGGGACGCAGATTGAGTTTATCGAAAAAATTGCTCATTCCAGTTTCGTCCGGTTCAGCTCACAATTAAAACTCCAGCTCAGGGACTGTCCACGGGTCTGCTCCGGTCCAGGTTCCACACTCGAAAAAAGAGCCTCTCCACGGATCATGACCCGGCGCAGGTCGGAGGCGTAATCAATCAACCGGCTCGATTGGTCCTGCGGTGCCGAGCCGACCAGCCTGAGTCGTTCTCCACGCGTGAACGCAAACTGCTGCAGGCTCAACTCGGGAGGAAGCAGATCGGACACCGCCTTGAGCGAATCCAATGCCGCATACTTCAGGGCGAGCTGATCCTGCAGCACCTCGACCCGTGCCTTGAGCCAGACGGCGTTCGTATAACTCTGGCTCAGATCCGCCACCTGCTTTTCAACGGTTCGCTTCTGAAACGCCAGCACCTGCACGGCCCCAAAATAAATCATCACCCCAACCAGATACGCACCGAAAACCGCAGCCAGCCCGGCCATCCAAAGCCGCCCCACAAATTCCTGATGATACCGCGCCGTAAATCGGGGGGGCAACAGATTCGAATCCTTCCCTCCGTACGCAGCCCGGCGCGCCGAATGTTCGGCTGCCAACTGCAACGAAACCGGTTCCTCAAGCCGAAGCGATTCCCCCACCCACTGCCGCAACTCCGGCGCGAAGGCTTCGGTGAGCGTGGGGTCCGCCACCAGATGCCACGGTTGACCCGCATGAAACCATCCTTCAAACTCGGCGGCCCAGGAAGTCTTGGTAAGTTCCTCCACGAGGAGTTTCCCGCAATTCCCCGAAGCGGCAAACCGCAGCAATTGCACCTGCTCCACCCGCCCCGCAAACTGCCAGGCCACCAGACAGACATTGGCGTCTTCCTCCGCAAAGGCATACATCCAGACACCGTCCTCCTCCGGGCGTGCTCCCAGAAGCGGTTCGAGGCAGCCGAGCTCCAGTCGATCGGGCAGATACCCGGCCGATTCCAACCGCCCCACAAACGTCTCCACCATCGAGCTCTCGGCGATCACCACCATCACCGGCTGGAGCTCCTCCGATCGCCGGGGCATCAGCGCAATCGTCCAGACCGCCTGCGCGACCGGCAATGGGGAAATCTTCTCCAGCTGAAACTCCACCATCGAAAGCAGCTCGTCGAACTCGGCAACCGGAAGATGCAGCACCTTGAGAAATACCTGATCGGTGGGAAGCCATGCGATGTTGACCTTCCGCTTAAAAAGCGTTCGCCAGTCCTTCCCGACCTGCCCCGCCGGCAACGGTTCCTTCGCGCCCAGGGTCTGGACCACTCCGGCCCCTGTCTGGTTGTTGGTCGGCACGAAGTGCCACAGCCGCTTTGAATCGGCGGTTAATTCCAGAAGATTGCAGGAATGGAGCTGGGATTTCTTCACAACAATTCGGCTACACGGAAAGGTCCCCTGCCAGCGCATTCATGTGTTCCTCGGTCTGGGTGACGCGCAGCACCTCTTCAATCGTGGTCTGGCCGTCCTTCACCTTGCGCCATCCATCGGCCCGCAGTGTGCGCATGCCCTCGTCCATGGCTCTCTGGGCAATCGTCGTGGCGGCCGATCGATTCAGAATCAGCGGACGCAGGGACTCGGTGAGGATCAGCATTTCGTAGATTCCCATCCGCCCCTGGTACCCGAGCTCACGGCACAATTCACACCCCACGCCCCGCCAGAACTTGGCGGTCTCGATTTCGTCCTCCGGAAAACTGATCTTCCGCAGGTAATCGCGTTCGACCTTTTGTTCCACCTTGCAATGGGGACAAATCGTGCGCACCAGACGTTGCGCCATGACCGCCTCGAGCGAGGAAGCCACCAGGAACGGCTCAATCCCCATGTCGATCAGACGGGTGAACGCGCTTGGCGCGTCGTTCGTGTGCAGG
>JAIPJX010000025.1 GCA_021733945.1 Verrucomicrobiota bacterium
ACCTCCAGCTGCTCCCTGGGAAGTTGCCTCACCCACGAACCTCCTCCGACGGGTTCATAATACCACCCCTCTCCGGCCCGGAATATCAGGGGAGCGGGCGTCTGCCTCGGCAGAATGAGCAAACAGGCCGAAACCATCAAGGCCCGCAGAATCCAGCATTTCATGCGTGAACCGTATCGGAGCGAAAAATCCAAGTCAAGGGGGCGAGCGGGCCTGGAGCGAAGACGCCCCCCGGCTGCTATCCCTTGTAAACGATCATGACCCCGAAATCAGTCATCAACTCCCGAGTCCCCAAATCCAGATGGGTGTAGGTGAGTGGCGTGATGCTGACGAGATCGGCTTCGCCGACCTCATTCAAAAATTTGGTCACCACTTCGTCGAACAGATCCTTACCCACCTCAACGCAATCGGTGCGCCGGATGGTCCGTAGCTTCAAACCCTTCTTGCCGTCCTTCGAAACCGAAGCCAGCGGTTTCACCGGTTTTTGAATCAGGCTCTCGGTGGGTTCCTCGTGCACGGGCACCGAGAAATGGTATTCCTCTCTGGCCGCAGCAGAGGCAGCGATCGCGTTGATCTTCACATTCATGACGTCCGGTTCCGGAATCACGATCGAACTGCCGCACGATGGGCAGGCAATTTCGTTACCCGCCATCGAAGTTTCCGCCTCGAGCTGCTGCTTGCAGCTTGAGCATGCAAATATCATATCCATAGAAACCTCGCGAGTTAAGTTTGAGAATCTTTCGCCATTCTAACAGCGTTGCTGACAGACTTCTAGAGAAAACACATCCGGAAAAGGCGTGCTCACTGCCTTTGGCCTGGCGATCCGCGGGATGCGGAGGAAGACGAATCTGACCTACTGATAGGTGTCCGCCATCCTGCGAACCCTCTCATGGAGCGGCGACCCTGGGGCTACCCGTTGCTGGACAGACCGGAACACCTGCCTGGCCTCGGCGGGACTTTTCAGACTGACCTGGATCACATAATCCAGTTCTATCTCCGCCAGACGCGGGTCTTGAATGGCATGCCGGTATTGTTTCAAGAAGCCCTTCAGACTTTCAACCCCGGCGGCCTTGGCCGCTTCAAAGGTTGACTCAAGCGATGCCGGCATGCCCGGCAACTCGGTTGGTCCGGCTGGCGCAGGTTCATAACCACGATCCGTCGCTCGTTCCTCACGCTTGGCGTCGTCGTATTTGTGCATGATCTGTCGGGTAACCCCGAAAACCGCCAATAGAATCACAATGACAATGACCGCCTTCATCCAATCACCTAATCCGCCACACGCTCCACCCGGGCACCCAGTTTCTTGAGTTTCGCGTCAATGTTTTCGTAACCACGGTCCAAGTGGTAGATCCGCTTGACCAACGTGCTTCCCCGAGCCACCAACCCGGCAATCACCAGAGCCGCCGAGGCCCTCAGATCGCTGGCCATCACGGGGGCACCGCTGAGCCGTTTGCCTCCTTTCACTATAGCGCTCGGCCCTTCAATGGCAATATCAGCGCCCAAACGGGAGATCTCGCTCACATGCATGAACCGGGACTCGAAGATCCGCTCCGTGATGATGCTGATGCCCGGGCTGAGAGTCATCAGGACCATCATCTGTGCCTGAACATCGGTCGGAAAACCCGAATACGGGAGGGTCGTGATGTCAATTGGCTTGAGACGCCCACCCCGGCGCACGGTCAGTGACGTTCCGTTGCGCTCCACCCGGACCCCGGCTTCCCGTAGTTTGTCCAACACGGCGTGCATGTGGTCCGGCCGGCTGCCCTGGATCGTGACCTCCCCCCCGGTCGCCGCAGCCGCCACTGCAAACGTCGCCGCCTCAATCCGGTCGGGAATAACTTCATGATCGGCCCCATGCAGGGTCTTGACACCCGTCACGGTGATCGTGGGACTGCCTTCACCGGAAATCTTCGCACCCATCGCCCTGAGAAACACCGCCAGATCGACCACCTCGGGTTCACACGCGGCGCTCTCAATAATGGTGATTCCATCAGCCAGCGTGGCCGCCATCATGATGTTGGCCGTACCCAGCACGGTTGGTCCCGAACGTCCACCCAAGAACAGATCCGCTCCCACCAGTTTCCGGGTCGTTGCCGACACATATCCGTTGAGGATCTCAATCCGTGCTCCCAGCTCCCGAAGGCCTTTTAAATGAAGGTCGATCGGTCGGGAGCCAATCACGCAACCACCCGGCAGCGAGACCTTCGCCTTGCGCAACCTCGCCAGCAGCGGTCCCAGGATGCAGATCGACCCCCGCATCTTGCGGATCAGTTCGTAATCCCCCACGCCCCGGACCTTTTTTGCCTGGATACTCACCGAATCACCGTCAAACTGCACCTCCGCGCCAAGCGATTTGAGGATCTGGCCCATAAACTGAACGTCGCTCAACTGGGGCACGCGTCGAATCGTGCACGGTTCAGCCGTCAACAAAGTCGCTGCCATGATCGGCAAAACGGCGTTCTTCGCCCCACTTATCCGCACTTCCCCATGAAGTGGGACCCCGCCTTTAATCAATAAACTATCCATGAGATGTGTCGTTATCCTTCAAGCAGCACCGCTGAATCGGCTTCCATCCTCCCGAGATTCGGGCTGGTGCGCAATCATGAATCGATCCGTTCCACAAAGATCCTTCTCCACCGCGTCAACACACCAGCCGTTCCCCTCAAAAAGAGCAGCCACGGCGTCTGCCTGGCCATCTCCGAACTCAACCATCAACCTGCCCCCGCGTCGCAGCAATCGGCCCGACTCCCCAGCCAATCCCCGGTAAAAATCAAGTCCATCCACACCTCCATCCAGCGCCCGCCTTGGATCGTGATCCCGGACCTCGGGATCGAGCCCTGCAATTTCTCCGGACGGGATGTAGGGCGGGTTCGACAGGATCAGATCGACCTGGAACCGTGGACCCAGCGCGGCCAACCCGTCGCCGCAAAGGAACTGAATCCGGTTCTGAACCCCGATCGCCACCGCGTTGGCGCGCGCGACCAGAATCGCCGCCCGCGAAATGTCGATCCCCCACACGCGAACCTCCCCATACCGGGCGGCAACGGCAATGGCGAGACACCCGCTTCCAGTCCCGAAATCCAGCACATCCAATCTGCCACCCGCCTCCGACTGGCGACCGGACAGGAAATCCCAGGCCAATTCTGCCAGTCGCTCGGTTTCGGGCCGCGGGATCAGCACATGCCGGTCAACCGCCAGGTCCAGCCCGCAAAAGGACGTGCCGCCCAGAAGGTGTTGCAGCGGTTCACGCGCCGCCCGCCGCGCAACCAAACTCGAAAGCGTACCCAGCTCACCGCAGCTCAACACCCGCGTGCGGTCCAGCATCACCTCCAGGCGCGGCCGGTTCAGGACATGCGCCAGCATCCACTCCACCTGCAGACGCGGCGATTCGACGCCGTTTCTCTCAAATTCAGCCGTGTTTTTTTGAATAAACTCCGCAATGGTCATGGGATCGGCTCACCGCGGAACCTGCCGTGTTCCCGGTTCACATCCGACATATCCCAGACAATAGGAAAAACTGCGATAAAAGAAACCATTCCGGAAACCGTTCTTCGCGCTTGAAGTTCCGGCACGGGCTTTTATTTTGCTTTCATGAAAGCTCTGCTCCACCTCCCCGTCTGCCTGACTGCGGCCATTGGTTTTTCCGCCTTCGCACAAGATGCGCCCCCCCGGGAGGCGGCTTTGGAAAGAACCGCTCTTTACGAGCAGGTCCGGACTCTGAACTCCAGGATTGTCAACATTCTCGAAACCCAGGAACTGCTGATCAAGAAACAGAGCGACCTCGACGACCGACTCGACCGACTGGCCAGGGAGCTCGGGTCGGTCAAGGACCGGATCGGCAAGGAGGCCCCCGACTATGTCACCCGCGAGGAACTCAAGGTCTACGTGGACAAACTCAAGGAGATCGACGAAAAACGCCAGTCGGACAAGACGTTGATCGTCAAAAGCATTCAGGAGCTCTCCAAACTGCCCGTTGTGGCCGCCCCGGTCACACCTCCCGCCCCTGCGGCTCCCGTTGGCCCCACGTATGAATACACCGTGCAACCGGGCGACAATCTCGGGGGAATCGTCCGCGCCTACAACACCGAATTCGAAAAACAGGGTTTAAAAAGCATCAGAATCAGCCAGATCGAAAAGGCGAATCCCGGGCTCGACCCGGACCGCATTCTGGTGGGCCAGGTCATCCGGATTCCGATCCCGGACAAAAACTAAACCCGCGGTCCAACGTTCCATGAAGGCTGCCGTATTCATCGCTCTCGGATTCCTGCTCTACCTGATGCTCTGCCATTGGGTCTACAGGCAGCTCCGCTACCGCATCTCACGCGATCGTTTTCAGATCATCCTGTTTGGAATCTGCCTGCGCAGCATCCCGTTGACCGAGATCGAATCGGTCTCCAAACGCCGCCCCGAAGGCTGGTCGGAAAAATGGCTCAACACCTTTCAACCCGGCCATCGCATGCTCGCCATCCGACGCAAACGAGGCCTGAGACGCCACCTCCTGATCACCCCAAAAAACCGTTACATCTTCAAAACGGCGATCGATCGCGCCATCGCACAGCGGGGACAACCGGTGCCCTCCGGCGAAGAGGAACTGAACCTGATCACCGATTGAGATTCCGGCACCGTGTTTCCCGCGCGCCCTCCGACGCCCCGGACTGCTCCCAGACGAACGTTGTCGTGGACGACATAGGGGAATTCTCGCAGACTGCGCGGCGATGAAGATTGTGGTCGGGACAACAGACAATGCAGATCGCTCCCGGGAGGTCGCTGAGCGTGACGCCCGGTTTGGAGGCGTGGGACGGTTGTTTGGCGTGACCGGACTGCAAACACTGGGCCGTGCCCATGTCTGTGTGGTCGGAATCGGAGGGGTGGGATCGTGGGCTGTCGAAGCCCTGGCTCGATCCGGAATTGGAAGACTGACCCTGATCGATCTGGATGAGGTCTGCCTGAGCAACGTGAACCGCCAGCTGCACGCCGTGGACGGCGGATTCGGAACGCCCAAAGTCACCGCGATGGCAGGCCGGATCGCGAGCATCAATCCCGAGTGCGTGGTAAATCCGGTTCAAGCCTTCTTCGCCACCTCGAACGCCTCCGAGATCCTGGATTCCGACTTTCACTTCGTGCTCGATGCAATCGACAGTCCTTCCAAGAAATGCCTGCTGATAGCCCTGTGCCGGGAAAAACAAATCCCGGTGATCACGGTCGGCGGCGCTGCCGGACGACGGGATCCGACCCGGATTCGGGTGGTTGATCTGGCGTTTTCACAGGGCGACCGGCTGCTGCACGAGATCCGGAAAAAGCTCCGGGTCAAACACGGCTTCCCAAGGGAACGGCAGCCGTTCGATGTGGAATGTGTTTATTCGGAGGAACCGCCCGTGTTCCCGGCCGTCGACGGGTCGGTCTGTTCGCAGCGGGATCCTGGGGCGGACCTGCGAATCGACTGCAACAGCGGTTTCGGCACCGCCTGTTTCGTTACAGGAACCTTCGGGTTGGTGGCGGCGGCGCGGATCGTGGATCGAATCGCGAGCGGCCCGACGCTGTCGGGGGCACTCTGAACCCTTGAGAATTGCGCGATCGAGGCAGCTCGCTCGGGGAATGGATTCCCGGAACGGCTCTCAGAACTGACGATCGAGATCCGGGGTTTGCCGGGGTTTGCTCCAGTAGGTGGAGGCGTTGCGCGGTCGTTTGAGTGCCAGCAGGTCCTTACCCATGAGTCGGAGCACCCAGCCGAGAGGGGTCACCAGGGCGAGAAAGAACATCACAAGCAATACCTTGCCGACCGCCTGCCCGATAAAAAAACCAACCGACATGCCGGCACGGTAAAAGCCCCGAAACCCGCGCGGCACCACCAGGCTGGCCAACACCAGTACTCCAACCCCCAGCCAGACGGTCCACACCGGAACCGGAAGCCCCCCCTTTCGGTTGAGCAACCACGCAACAATGGAGATCACGACCGCCACCGATCCGGTGAATTTCTGCCATTCCCGTGGGTTTTCTTTAAGTCGCAGGCTCATGACTGGGGGCTTGGGGGAATCACAGGATCCTAGTCCGGAACCGGTTCGTGGGTCCGTGCGAGCTGCTGGTGGGGTTGTTTCGAACGATCCAGAAGGAAATTCCCGATCACCAGATAATCCATCTCCGTGTTGACGAAACAACGGTAAGCATCGTCCGGCGTGCAGACAATCGGTTCCCCGCGCACATTAAACGAAGTGTTCACCAGCATCGGACACCCGGTCTGCTCTTCGAACAGAGTCAACAGTCTAAAGAATCTGGGGTTGGAATCCGGACCGACTGTCTGAATCCGGGCGGATCCGTCCACATGGGTGATGGCAGGCACCGACGACCGAATCTGCTTCAAGCGCTCAAGGCCGGTGACCGATTCATCGACCGGCAAACGCAATCGCCCCTGGACAGGAGCCACGAACAGCATGTAGGGCGAATCCGTTTTCAAATCGAAATAGTCTGCCACACGGTCCCGCAGAATCGCCGGAGCGAACGGCCGGAAGGATTCACGGAACTTCACCTTCAGGTTCATGACCGACTGAATGTGGGGAGAACGGGGGTCGCCGAGGATGGATCGGTTGCCCAGGGCACGGGGACCAAACTCCATGCGGCCCTGGACCCAGCCAACCACTTTTTCCATCCGCAAGAGCTCGATGGTCCGGGCAAACAGGAGTTCCTCGTCAAGCCATTCGTAACTGGCCTGATGGACTTCCAGGACCGATCGCACCTGTTCATCGGAGAACTCAGGTCCCAGCAGCGCCCCCTTCATGCGGTCGCCTCCGGACTGGGTCACCCGGGTATCCGGAGATTTTGCACGTTCCGGATCCGAATGCCACACCGCGAAGGCGGCCCCCACAGCGGCACCGGCGTCTCCAGCCGCCGGCTGAATCCAGATATGATCAAACAGGTTCTCCCGCTGAATAAATCCGTTCGCCACGCAGTTGAGAGCCACGCCCCCGGCCATGCAGAGATTCGAGTGACCCGTGAGCTCACGAGCATGCCGAGCCAGTCGGATCATGATCGTCTGGGTGACCTCCTGGATTGATCGGGCGATGTCCATGTGCCTCTGAATCAGGGGTTCATCCGGTTTTCGGGGAGGCCCCCCGAACAGCCGGTGAAACCGGTCGCCTGTCATGGTGAATGTGCGCAGAAAATCGAAATACTCTAGATTCAGCCAGAACGACCCGTCTTCCTTGACCTCAATCAGGTGCTCATACAACGCTGCGACATGGGTTGGCTCGCCATACGGTGCCAGCCCCATCAGTTTGTATTCTCCGGAGTTGACCCGAAACCCGCAGTAGGCGGTGAACGCTGAATAAAGCAGCCCAAGAGAATGGGGAAAGCGCAGCTCCTTGAGCAGGTCGATGCGGTCCCCCTGTCCCGAGCCGATCGTGGTGGTGGCCCATTCCCCGACCCCATCAACGGTCAGAATGGCGGCCTCTGAAAACGGGCTGGGATAAAACGCACTGGCCGCATGCGCCTGGTGATGTTCCGTAAAGAGAATGGGACACCCGGCGGCCAGGCCCGGGATTTCTTCGCGAATCGTGCCGCGAAGATTGAGCTTCTCGCTCAGCCAGGATGGCAGGACTTTCGGGAAGGTCCTCAAACCAGCAGGCGCCACGGCAAGGTAGGTTTCCAGAACCCGGGCGAACTTGGTCAGGGGTTTGTCGTAAAACACCACTGCGTCCAGATCCCTGCTTGCGATTCCCCCGAAATCAAGGCAGAACTCAACGGCACGAGCCGGAAACACCTCGTCATTCTTTTTTCTGGAAAACCGTTCCTCCTGAGCGGCAGCAACGATTTCGCCGTCGATCAGGAGGCAGGCCGCCGAATCGTGGTAATAAGCTGAAATGCCCAATATGGAACGCATGGACCTGCCGAATCACATAAAGGGATAAAGAAATGGGGCCAGAGCCGAGCTGGAACTAAACATCACCAGCGCGCCAAGAATCAGGAGCACGAAAAACAGGGGTGCCAGCCACCATTTTTTTTCCTGCCGCAAAAACAATAAAAACTCTTTGAAAAGGCGCCACACACTGTTAGCATACAGGCAAGTGTCCTCGGATGGCAAAAAGTAAAGTTGGACCCAATAATCCAATTGACAACCGACCCTAAGTCACTAGACTGCTGGGTATTCGAATTAAGAAATTAAAAGGATCAAATCTATGAAACCAGCAGGAAGCTTTTCAAAACTAGCGGCTTACGGCGTGGCGGTTGCAGCCATCATCCTCGCAGCCTCGGCCCAGGCGGCCGCAGGGAGCGCCGTGGTCCAGGGAGTCAAAGGAACGGCCGAGCACGCCGTCGCAGGCTCTTGGGAGACCCTAACGGCCAACACCGTACTCGCCCCGGGCGCGGCTTTGCGCACCGGAGTCAACTCTCAAATCGACCTTTCGCTCGGTGGCAACGGCAAATCAGTCATACTGCTGGAGAACACAACTCTTGAGTTGACCACGTTGAACCGCCATCGCACAGGGTTGGATGTTGTCTTCGAAACGTTTCTGACACTTCAGACCGGAACCATTCAGGGGCAAGTGAAAAAATTCTCGGATGCCTCCAAATACGAAGTTAAGACTCCCCACACCATCGTCGGCATCAAGGGAGACGAAGATTCGGAATATCAGATCAGCGCAGACGGCAAAACGGCCCTTCTTGATGGAAGCGGCGTCGTCGCCTACACCAACCCCAGCAGCGGTGGTGTGACCACGAGCACGGTCGGCAACAAGCAGCTGTTCGTCCCCCCGGTTGACCCAGCCGCTGCGGCTCCCTCGGTGCGCCCCGTCCAGGCTGGTGATGTCACCCCTGCAAATCCTGTTCGTCCCGGCCCTGTCGGTGCGCCGGCAGCTCCGGTCGTCGCGATCCAACAGCCCGTCCAGTTCATCTCGCCGACCACCGGTCTGACCCAGGGCAACTAACCCGGTCAGGGTAGCCTTAAACACCTTCAAACCCAGAGCCGCCTAGCGTGCTCTGGGTTTTTTCATTGCCAATCCATCCGATTTCGCAACGGCCATTCAATCCCGGGTCGCACCCCCCCTGCCAACAACCGAAAGCAGATCTCCCATGCGCATCGCCATTTATCCCGGTAGTTTTGACCCGATCACCAATGGGCATCTGGACGTGATCCAGCGGGCTGCAAAGCTGTTTGATCGGGTGATTGTTGCGGTGGCGGAGAACGAGAAAAAGAACCCGCTTTTTTCGCTGAACGAACGGCGGGATCTGGTCGCTCATTCCGTGAAAGGGTTCAGGCATGTCGAAGCGGATACTTTTTCCGGACTGCTGGTTCGTTATGTTGAAAGCCGCTCCGGCGGAGCCATCATTCGCGGATTACGGGCCGTGTCCGATTTCGAATTTGAGTTTCAATTGGCCCTGATGAACCGGAGGCTCGACGAACGGATCGAGACTATTTTCATGATGCCCAAGGACATTTACACCTTCATCAGCTCACGGATCGTGAAGGAAATTGCGCGTCTGGGTGGCGACGTCTCCGCCTTTGTTCCCGCGGAAGTAAAGATCGCGTTGGACCGGAAATTTGCTATATTGGGATCTGAGTGAGCACGCAGTTTATGCGATTGTTGATCAACCTGAAGCATCTTGAGACCAAGGAACTCCACCTATCCGGGGAGTTCCCCCTGGAGGATTTGGACTTGGACATTCGAGATGAACTGCAGCATGTCGACAAACCTTTGGTCTACGATCTGGTTGTCGAGCAGCAGGCAAAAGACATTTTGGTAAAGGGCAGCCTGGACCTGCCGATTCAATGCGAGTGCATCCGATGCCTCAAATTGTTCCCCACTTCGGTCCATCTGGAGAAATGGACGTGCAATCTCTCCCTGGAAGGCGATGACCGTGTTCCGGTGGAGAATGACTTCGTGGACTTGACTCCGTATGTCCGGGACGATATTTTGCTCGAATTTCCGCAACATCCGTTGTGTGACAAAGAGTGTGGCGGACTGCCCAAAGCAGAGCTGCAGAAAAGAAACCACGGTGGGGATGACCTGATGGATTCCTCGGAGTGGGCGAAGTTGGACAAGTTAAAGTTTTAAACAATTTTTATTATGGGCGTACCCAAGCGTAAACCTTCCAAGAGCCGTCAGCGTCAGCGACGTGCCTACAACAGCGTGCTTTCTCTTCCTCAGTTGGGCTCCTGCCCCCAATGCGCCGCTCCCGCCCTTCCGCATCGGGTTTGCCCTGCGTGCGGCTTTTACCGCGGCCGTCCGGTCATTAGCGTCGAAGCGCTGGGCTGATTCCTCGCATCCGGCGTAGAAGGCGGCCACCGCTTCCACGCCTTTTCCGTCTATGCGAATCGCAGTCGATGTCATGGGTGGCGACCATGGATGCCACGTCGTGATCGACGGGGTCCGGAAGGCTTTTGAATCGGGCCTGAAGATCTCTGAAGCATTTCTGGTGGGAGATCAGACGATGATCTCTGAGGCGCTGACCAGTTTGCGCTTCGATGATCCCCGCGTGCGCACGGTCCATGCCTCGGAAGTGCTGACGATGGAGGACAAGCCGGTCGAGGGGTTGCGCAGGAAGCGCGATTGCTCGATTCTGAAGGCTGTCAACCTGATCAAGGACGGGCGTGCGGACGCGCTGATCTCCCCGGGGAACACCGGAGGATTGGTGGCGGCCGCAACGATCCGTTTGCGCAAACTGGAGGGCATCGACCGTGTCGGCATCGCCACCGTGATCCCTGCGCCGGAAAACGAGTTCGTTCTGCTTGATTCCGGGGCCAATGTGGAAAGCCGCCCCCTGCACCTGCTGCATTATGCGGTCATGGGAAGCGTGTATTCACGCGAAGTCCTGGGTTACAAGAAACCACGCGTCGGGATTCTGAGCAACGGAACCGAAGAGAACAAGGGGACCGAGTTGACCCTGGAAGCACACAAGCTTTGCAAGCTGGTGGATATCAATTTTGTGGGCAACGTCGAGGGCCACGATCTTTTTGCCAATCGTGTGGATGTCGTGATCTGCGACGGGTTTGTCGGCAACATTGTACTCAAGACGGTGGAAAGCTTTGCCAAGGGCCTGGTCAGCTGGCTGCAGGAAGAGCTCCTCCAAAACCCGGTGCGGATGTTCGGCGCCTACCTCGCCCGGAACGCCCTGCGCACGATCAAACGACGCATGGATCCGGATGCCTACGGAGGAGCGCCAGTGCTCGGCCTGAACGGGAACGTGATGAAAGCACACGGGTCCGCCCGGGAGCGTGCCATCATGAACGCCATTCGGGTTACAACGGATGCCGTCCAGAACAAGATCAACCAAGTGATTCAAACCGAAATTGAATGCGCCAACGAGCGCCTCGCAGAAGCCAAACTGGATATTCCCTTCACCACCGCCGCATGAGTTCCCCAAGTCCGAAGCCATTCAAGAATCCGAGAGCTCAATACGACTTCAAAGGGCGCACCTGCTCCATTGTTTCAGTCGGATCCTATGTGCCGGAGCGCGTCCTGACCAACGGGGATCTCGAGAAGATGATGGATACCTCGGACGAATGGATCACCTCGCGCACGGGCATCCGGGAACGCCGAATCGCTGCGGACGACGAATTCACCTCCGACCTCGGTGCCAAGGCGGCCCTGCGGGCCATGCAAAAGGCCGGCATCACCGCCGACCAGATCGACCTCATCATCGTGGCCACAATCACGCCGGACATGCCGTTCCCCTCGACGGCCTGCCTGGTGCAGGAGAAAATCGGAGCGCATCGCGCAGCCGCCTTTGATCTCGAAGCCGCCTGTTCGGGCTTTATTTACGGGCTTGAAATCGGGCACCAGTTCATCATGTCCCGCACCTACGACACCGTCCTGGTGATTGGCGCGGAAAAACTCTCCTCCATTATCGACTGGTCCGACCGCAACACCTGCGTGCTCTTTGGTGACGGTGCCGGCGCGGCCATACTCCAGAACCGTCCGGACAGCCACGGCTTGCTCACCGCCTGCATGGGGGCCGACGGATCGAAGGCGGGACTCCTTTCCATGCCCGGCGGCGGCAGTCAATGTCCGGCCACCGCCAAGAGTGTGGAGGGACGGCTTCATTACCTGAGAATGGATGGCAAGGAAACCTTCAAGAACGCGGTCAACGCGATGCTTCACGCGGCAAAGGAAGTGCTCAAACGGTGCGAGATCGGTGCGGATCAGATCAAATGCGTCATCCCACACCAGGCAAACCGGCGAATCATCGATGCGGTCACCGACCGCCTCGGGGTCGAATCCGAACGTGTATTTGTGAATCTGGAGAAATACGGCAACACATCGGCGGCTTCTGTGGCGATCGCTCTGGATGAAGCGGTCGAGAGCGGAAGGGTGACTCAGGGGGACCTCATTTTGCTGGTTGTTTTCGGTGCCGGCCTCACCTGGGGCGCAGCCGTGATCGAATGGTGAGGCGCGCATCCACGTTGACGACTCGGAGAGTTATGTTAAGTTTTCCAGACTGATCATGAGCGCAAGTAAACTCGATACATCTGGTGTTTTTCAACCTGTGGAAATCCGGTCTTCGGAAACCCACCTGAGTATTCCAAGCAGCGATATTCGAGTTCGCAAATCCGGCGTCGAGTTTTTGGCACGCCAACCCGTCCCTGCCTGGACCGAAATGACCATTGAACTGCATTCTCCGGAAACCTCCAAAAAGGTGCAATGCACCGGGGTGGTCGTCGAGTGCTCCGGCAACCGGCATACCGGATACTTGGTGTGTATCGCGTTCATGAGCCTTTCCCGCCAAGCCGAGCGGCACCTCAACGAGATTTTTACCGCGCAGAGCCTGTAGCACTCGCGATCGGGTCCGTTCGAATCAATCCTCCTTATTTGCTCCAGACGGCGTTTCCTCATGGAACTTTTCGAGAAAATCCTAAAAGCCGCCGTCAGCGGCGGGGCTTCCGACATTCACATCAAAATCGGCACGCCGGTGGTTTTCCGGATCAACCGGGAACTGATGACGATCGAGAGCCCGACCCCCACGGCCGAGTGGATGGAGGGGGTCCTCAAACAGGTGGTCCCGCCCCACACTGTCAAGCGACTGGAGGAGGAGCGCGAGGTTGATTTTTCGTATTATCTTCCCGGAGTGGGCCGGTTTCGAACAAATCTTTTTCAGCAGCGCGGCGAGTTCTGTCTGGCCATGCGGTATGTCAAAACCGATGTGCCCAGCTTCGAGGACCTCGGGCTCCTGCCCATCGTCAGGAAAATCTCCGAAACCCCGCGCGGAATCGTACTCGTCGCCGGATCAACGGGTTGCGGCAAGTCGACCACGCTCGCGGCCATGCTCGAGCACATCAACGCCAATTTCAAGAAACACATCATCACCCTCGAGGACCCGATTGAGTATGTGTTTGAAGACAATCAATCGATTATTGAACAACGCGAAATCGGACTGGATTCACTTTCCTTTGCGGCGGGTTTGAAGCATATCCTGCGTCAGGATCCGGACATCATCATGATTGGCGAGATGCGGGACGCCATCAGTTTCAGCGCCGCCATCAGCGCCGCCGACACCGGGCATCTGGTTCTCTCCACGGTCCACACCACCACCGCTTCGCAGTCGATCACACGCGTGCTCGATTTTTTTAAGGCTGACGAACGGGAGCAGGTACGGCGCGCCTTGGCCGGCACCCTCAAGGCCGTGGTCTGCCAGCGCATGGCCAACACGATCGAGGGAGGAGTCACTCCGGCCCTCGAAATCATGATCAACACCGGGACCGTCCGCAAGTTGATCGAGGAAAATCGATTGGACAAACTGGCCGCCGCGATCGAGACCGGCGGGGAAGACGGCATGCTCAACTTCAACCAGGCCCTGTTCCAGCTGGTCAAGGACCACAAAGTGTCCGAGAAAGAGGCGCTGGCCAAGGCGTCCAATCCCCAGGCCCTGGAGATGAATTTTAAGGGAATCTTTCTCGACGAGGGACGCAGAATCCTCGGGTAAGTGTCCCCATCCTTCGATCGGGGCCTTGCTCCGGTTCAACCGCCGCAGCTCAGGCTTGCGGCAGAACCGCCGGAGCCACGTAAATCTCCTCCCCGTGAAGGGCGGCGAGAATCATGTTGGCGGTGCGGTCAATGGATCCCTGGTTCTCCTGCACAACCCGAAGGGCGTTCCGCCCCAATTCGGCACACTGTGCGGGATCGCTCAACAGCTTTTCAAAAGCCTTCTCCATCGCACCGGCGTCCGGAACCTGGATGGCCCCATTCTGGGAGACAAACGCACGCGCGATCGATTCGAAGTTCTGCATGTTGGGTCCGAACACCATCGGCTTGCCCTGGGCCCCGGGTTCGATCGGGTTCTGCCCGCCCGGTGCCGTCAGGCTCTTTCCCACAAAAATCACCGATGCGGCACCGTAGAAATATCTGAGTTCCCCCGTGGTATTGACCACCAGACAGTTCAACGCGCCCGCCTCGTGGCGGGTGTTGGATCCAATTTCCGTGCGATACGCGAACGGAATCTTTCGGGATTCCAGTTCGCTCCCGACTTCCCTGCCCCGCTCAAAATGCCGCGGGACCAGAATCAGAAACAGGTCTGGAAACCGCTTCCGCAACCGCAGAAACGCGTCCGCCAGCAGGGCTTCCTCGCCGGCGTGGGTGCTTCCACCCAGAAGGATCGGAGATCCCGGTTTGACTCCCAGTTGTTTCAGCAAATCTTCCACGTCAATCACCGGCCGTTCATGCAGTCGGGCGGCGTCGAATTTGAGGTTTCCGACGACGTGGATTCCCTCCCTGGAACAGCCGAGTTCCCGCATGCGCTCGGCATCGCGTTCGTTCTGAACACCCACTCCCGTGAAAGCCGCGAAAATCGGCCGAAACAGAAAACCAAAGCGCTTGTAACGTGCGTGCGATCGTTCGGACATTCTGGCGTTCACCAGGAACAGGGGAATCTTCTTCTCACTGGCACGCCAGAGGAAGTTCGGCCAGATCTCCGCTTCAACAAGGATGATGGCCTCCGGACTGATCACGCGGATGGCCCGATCCACCCAGCGCGGTCGGTCGATCGGATAATAAATTGTCTCAATATGCCTGGGCAGGCGCCGACGCAGTTGCTCCATGCCCGTCGTTGTGGTTGTCGACACAACGATCTTCGCATTGGGGATCCGTGGTTCCAGCGCGCCGATCAGCTGCGTGCAGATGTTCGCTTCTCCCACGCTCACGGCGTGCAGCCACACCACATGCCGGTTTGTCAGAGCCTGCTTGACGTTGCTTCCAAACATTCCGAAACGCTGCCGAAAGCCATCCCGCCAACCTCCCCTCCGCCACATTTTCAGGAAATAAAACGGCGCCGTCAGGAAAAAAAAGAACGCAAATAGAATGTTGTATAGATGGCGCATACGCTCCGAAGGGCCGCTGACAACGCTTCCACTCCGACCCCAGGCCTGACTCTTGATGATTGCCTCTCATCTCGCAAGAGTTTTCAGCCGCTCAGAGCCTTGTTTCAAGCCGCCCCGGGGATGCCTTCAACCGGGATGGCACCGGGGATCTTCACCCCATTTCCATTAAGTTTAAGCTATTCGGAGGGTAGGGCGAATCCGTCCCGGTGAGCCGACAAGCGGTTGAGCGAAAGTGAGTTGAGCGGCTCAGCGAGGACGCTTCGCCCTAGCATTTCAGTTCTTAAACGAATGGCAGGGATCTTCACCCGGGCCAGGCTCTCGCGAAAAACGGCCCCGCCCTCGGGGGCCCGCGCATTTGAATTGCGGATCCTCCGCCCCTTGCGGATAATGACCGCCAATGGATCTGAAGTTCACACAACCCTTCCATCGTCCCCACGGAGGACAATTATGATTAAGCGCATACTTTGTCCTCAGGATTTATCACCCTACTCGGCAGCCGCCCTCGAATTTGCATGCGCGCTGGCGGGAAAACACAACGCCTCGATCGGCGGCCTGGTCATTCTCGACCATGAGGGAATCGAACGATCGATCGGTCCCATACCCGCCGGCGGTCTGCACTATGCCGATCTTCAAATCGCCGCACTTGAGAAACAAACCGAGGCCAGGATCCGCGGGGTTCTCAATCAATTTCGCGCAAACTGCGAGCGCGCCGGAGTCCGTCACTTCGCATCCGAACGCCAGGGAACACCCGCTGCAAACATTGTCCAGGAATCCGTTTTCTACGATTGCGTCACGGTTGGTCTGCGAACCTTCTTCGAATATTCGGCGTCTGCCGGAGAGGATCAGGTGTTCGGCACTGCAGACGATCATCCCGGCAAATCTCTGGATGAGATCATCCAACACTCGGTGGTGCCCACGTTTGCCATCCCCCTGGGATGGAAGCCTGTGGAACGGCGGCTCCGGGTTCTGATCATCTTCAACGGAAGCGTGGCTTCGGTGCGTTCCCTCCACGAATTCACGAACTTCTTCACCCCGGAATCCGCCGAGGTCACCGTAATGACCGCCTGCCCGGACGCAAACCAGGGGCGTTTCCTTCTGGATCAGGTCGAGGCCTATCTCAAATGCCACGGTTTTGAAGATACGCGCAAGGAATGGACCCGGGCCAATGTGCGGGACGCGATGACCGACGGGTTTTCCGAGCAGGCAGATCTGATCGTGCTCGGGGCACACTCAAAGACACTCCTGCTCGATTTTATGGTTGGAAGCATCTGCAAGGATCTCATCACCCGGGCAACCAAACCGCTGTTGATCGCGCATTGAATCCGTTTGGGGTCCGGCCTCACCGGACTCTCACTGGCGCATTTTTTTGGCAGGTGTTCAGGATTCCAACCGATACTTCATCGCCCCCGAAATCCCGGGTCTGGCGCGGCGGATTCCCGACAGCGGGAGCGTGCGCCGGGAACAACAGCTGAAGAAGATTCATTCGATGGAAACTTTACTGCTTGGATTCGACCTGCAGGCCACTTCATTCACGGGTGCCGGCGTGGTGGCTCGCAACACGCTGCTCGAACTGCTCGAACGCCCGGATGTCGAACTGATCCTGCTGCGCGAGCAACGGATCGAACTACGCTCCGACACGGGACAGGATTTGCTGGCTCGCTTCGACAGGCAGCATCGGGAGCTCATGGCGATGGCCGAACAAAACCCGGGCCGACTCCTGACGCTGAACAATGCCTCAGTGCTGCTCAAGGGGGCCTATCCTTTGTTCAGCCCCGGCAAATCGAAACAGTTTCGCGGCGGGAGGATCAATCTGCTGAACTTCGTTTTTGAAAACACCGTGTTCTCCGAGGAATGCCTTCGGGAAATGCGCACGCGCTTCGACGGCATCGTGGTTGCCTCGAACTGGTGCCGATCCGTGTTGAACGCACGAGGACTCACCAACGTCCGCGTCAACCATCAAACAGTCGATCCCGATATTTTCCACCCCGACCCCGAGCCGGTTTCCCAGGAACCGTTCACGGTGTTCTCCGGAGGCAAATTCGAGTTTCGCAAGGGTCAGGACATCGTGGCTGCCGCGTTCGCCCGATTTGTGACCCGGCATCCGGATGCGCGACTCCTGGCTCTGTGGCACAATCCCTGGTACGAAACCATGCTCAAGCAGGACTATTTCCAGGGATTTAAAAATGCCACTTCCCTTCCGCAACTCAACAACGGCCAGGTCGACTTTAAATCATGGCTCGTTCAGGCCCACGGAATCCCTGCGGAGAACATCGTTTGCCCTGGCAAGATCGAGAACAAACAGGTTCCAGATCTCCTCAAACGCTGCTCGGTGGCGGTGTTTCCGAATCGGGCTGAAGGCGGCACGAACATCATCGCCATGGAGGCCATGGCCTGCGGACTCCCCTGCGTCCTAAGCCGCAACACCGGCCATCTGGATCTCGTCGAAAACGCAAACTGCCTCGTTCTCCAGGAACAGGCCCCGATCCGCGGGGACGCTTCCGGCACCGAAGGCTGGGGAGAGAGTTCCGTCGACGAATTAATCGATCGGCTTGAGTTCTGTTACACCCATCGCCAGGAACTGCGGGAGATCGGACTGCGGGGACATCAGTTTATGCGAAACCGCACCTGGAAAAGGCATGTGGATCGGTTGGTCTCGCTCGCCAGGGGAGATTTCTCCTAACCGGGAATCCCTCCGGCGATCGCGAACGCCGAGAGCCGGACCACCGGTTTGAAACCAGGGCCCGGGAGCGCACAACCGGTTCTCAACTCAAACTCCTCCCGATTCACGGAACCAGATCAGGGTCACCAGGATAAAAACCGGGACCAGAATCGCCACCGAGTAGAGCATGTAACCGAAGAAGCTCGGCATCCGGATGCCACTGCTTTCGGCGATGGACCGCACCATAAAATTCGGCGCATTGCCAATGTAGGTGATTGCACCAAAAAACACCGCACCCGCCGAGATGGCCAGGAGAGTGGTGCCGTGAGCCATCAGTTCCGTCGCGTTCCCCCCCGCAGTGTTGAAAAACACGAGGTACGTCGGCGCATTGTCCAGAAAACTCGACAGGATCCCGGTCAGCCAGAAATACATCGAGTTGATCGCCACACCGTCATGAGACACCAACTGGATCAAACCCGCCAAATGTCCATGGTCACCCGCCTTGAGGATTGCGATCACCGGAATGATCGTCATGAAAATCCCGATGAACAACTTGGCCACCTCGACAATCGGAAACCACGAAAACCCGTTGGCCATCCGTCCGGCACGGGGTGTCATCACCCAGGAAAGCCCCGCCAATCCAAGCAACAGGAAATCGCGGGTGACGTTCTGAAGAGCCAGATGCACCCCGTGCACCGTCGGCAGGTGCGCCTCCGGTTTCCAAATCCCGCTCATCAGCACGGCAGCCACAACGCCCAGCAGCAGCAGCAGGTTCACTTTTCCTTCAACCCTCAAGGGTTGCCCGTCGCGCTCCTTCGCCTCAGGCTTTGCCTCCTTGCGATACAGGAGCGTGTCCCAAACATAAAACACCACCAGAAGGAGGCCGGCCACGAGCATCATCGGCCCAAGCATCATCCGCGTCGGCCAGAAGAAATCGACACCAAGGAGGAAACCCAGAAACAACGGCGGATCTCCGAGCGGCGAAAGAGAACCGCCCACGTTGGCCACCAGAAAGATGAAGAAGACAATCGCATGCACCCGCTTGGTCCGACCCTCGTTGGCCCGGATGAACGGCCGGATCATCAGCATGGCGGCTCCGGTCGTTCCCATGACGCTGGCTGCCAGCGTTCCGATCGCGAGCATCACCGTGTTCACCATCGGGGTGCCCGCCAGTCGCCCGGTCAGACGCACGCCTCCCGCGATCGTGAACAGGGAGAACAGTAGGATGATAAACGGCAGATATTCCTGCAGGACGACATGCAACACCTCGTACAGCGTGACGGAGGCCCCCTGTTGGATCAATTGAGGCACCAGGAAACACAGCGCCCAAAACAGGGAGACTTTTCCGAAATGATGGTGCCAGAAACGCGGTGCCACCAGCGGCATCAGGGCGATCGACAGCAGGATTCCAACAAACGGGATCCCCCACCAAAGCCCAAGCTCACTGCCGTCCAAACCATGCTCCACGCCGCCCGCTTCGCTACCGTGACCGGCTGCTGCTTCCACACTGGAACCGGACGTCGCGCCAGGAGTTGGCTCCGGCTCCGCGCCGGTTGACAAACAGGAAGCTCCCCATGCCAGAGTCACCGCAAAACTGAACCAGATCATCGTTTTCCGCATACCCACCACCTTTTGCTGGGACACGCGGGAATTGCAAGGCAAGATCTAATTCAGTTGACCTCCCGCCGCCACCGGATTCATGCTCCTGCTTCGACCCATTCGGACCAACGTCTTTATCTGATGATCCTATGAGATTTCGATCACTCTGTTCCCACCCATCATCGACCAGGCGGGCTGCGGGCTGCTCCCTCCTTTTCGGGTCCCTGCTCCTGCCGCTCCTTCTGGAGGCCCGCGCCGCAGATCCGTTCGCCGAGGGCGTCCGCCCAACCCAGCCGCTGTCTCCGGTTGAGGAACAGGGTGCTTTTCGTTTGCCGGAAGGGTTTGAAATCCAGCTGGTGGCATCGGAACCCGACATCCCCAAACCAATGAACATGGCCTTCGACGCCAAGGGACGACTCTGGGTCACGGTCACCCGTGAATACCCCTTCCCAGTCCCTCTGGGCCAGCCAAGCCGCGACGAGATCGTCATTCTGGAGGACTTCGACGGTTCCGGTCACGCTCGAAAGGTCAGCACGTTCGCCGACGGTCTGAACATTCCCATCGGCCTCTACCCCTACGGCAAGGGAGTGATCGCGTGGAGCATCCCAAACATCTGGTATTTCCAGGACACGGACGGAGATGGCCGGGCGGACAAACGGGACATCCTGTTCGGACCCCTGGGTTGGGAACGGGATACCCACGGCATGAATTCCTCCTTCACGAGGGGCTTCGACGGCTGGCTTTACGCAACCCACGGATTCAACAACAACTCGAATGTCCGCGGCCGCGATGGCAGCCAGATCGCGATGAACTCGGGGAATGTGTACCGGATCCGGCTCGACGGCTCGAGCGTGGAACAATACACCTGGGGCCAGGTCAATCCGTTCGGCCTCTGTTTCGACGCCCTCGGCAATCTTTATTCCGCGGATTGCCACAGTGAACCGCTCTTTCAATTGCTCCGCGGCGCCTACTATCCGAGCTTCGGCAAACCCCACGACGGACTCGGATTCGGTCCCAGCATGATTTTTCACAGCCACGGTTCGACCGCCATTTCAGGTGCCGTCTACTACTCGGATCCCAGCTGGCCCGAGGAATATCAGAACAACCTTTTCACCGGAAACGTCATGACCAGCGTTGTGAACCGCGATTTCGCGGAATTCTCCGGCTCGACTCCCACCGGCATGGAACGTCCCGACTTCGTCACCACCGGGGATCCCTGGTTCCGTCCGGTCAACCTCCAGCTGGGCCCTGATGGCGCCCTCTACATCGCCGATTTTTACAACCGCATCATCGGCCACTACGAGGTGCCTCTGAACCATCCGGGCCGCGATCGCGAGCGCGGGAGGATCTGGAGGGTCATTCACAAAAGCCAGAGGAACTCCGACCCGGAACAAGCCCTGACACTCCCCGATTCCATGACCGGATTGATCGCCGAGCTTGGCAATGCCAACCTTACCCGGCGCATGCTGGCCATGAACCAGCTCACCGATGGTTTCGCTCCGGCCGCTGCCGGGCCCCTGCAGGCTGCGTATTCCACCCCCTCGGCAACACCGCTCCAGAAAATCCATATCCTGTGGAGCCTCTCCAGACTCGGACATCTGGCTCCCGCGATGCTTGAGAACGCTGCCCGCGACCCGGACCGCGGTGTCCGCACTCATGTGCAGCGAATCCTGTCAGAATCGGGCCCCTGGTCCCCGACCGCCCAACGCCTGGCTCTCACCGGACTCGTGGACTCGGATCCCTCCGTCAAACGGGCCGCAGCCGATGCCCTGAGTCAGCACCCGGCCTTCAAGCAGGTCGAACCCCTGCTGCACCAATACACCATCGTTCCCGCCACGGACACGCATCTGAGCCACACGCTGCGCATGGCCCTCCGCAATCAGCTCAAACCCGATGGGGTGCTCGAACGATTGGAACAAGCCCATCTGACATCCAACGATTCGAGCACGCTTGCGCGAATCGCACTGGGTCTGACATCACCGGCTTCCGGAGCGTTCCTCCTGCATCATCTGCAGTCCCACACGGAAACCGGCCCGTTCCTCCGCGATTCGCTCTCCCACATCGCCCGTTACCTCCCCGAGTCTGGTCTGGTCGCGCTCATCGAGTTTGCCAGGCAACGGGTATCCGACGACCTGGACCTGCAGCTGTCCCTGCTGCAATCGATCCAGGCCGGGACGGTTCAACGCGGTGTCGCGCTTCCCGGCGGAGCCCGGGACTGGGGTGCCGATCTGGCGGAAGCGCTCCTCCAATCGACTGACAGCGCCCGAATTTTCTGGACCAGCCTTCCTCTCGAGGGACGTGACACGACTCCCTCCCCCTGGATCCTCCAAACAAGGAATTCAAGCGATGGCGATCACACCGCCCGTTTTTTCAGCAGCCTCCCACCCGGGGGCGAGAAGTGGATCGGCCTGCTCCGTTCCAAAGAGTTTCCGATTCCGGAGCACCTTGGTTTCTTCATCGCCGGCCACGACGGTTATCCGGACAAACCGCGCCAGAAGAACAACGCGATCCGGCTTCGTGAAGCAGGATCCGGTGCCGTGCTCGCCGAACAATTTGCACCCCGAAACGACATCGCCCAGAAGGTGGTCTGGGACCTCGGGAAACACGCCGGCAAAAAGGGCTATCTCGAAGTGACCGACGCCGACACAGGCGATGCCTACGCATGGCTCGCGGTGGGGCGCTTTGATCTTCCCTCAGCCACCGTGCCCGACATGGGCCCCCGTGAAATCGCCCAGCGCCGGCAGGCGGCCGCCCAGCTCGTGGCTTCCCTCCGGTTGACCCAGCTTCTACCCGCCATGCGCCGCCTGCTGGAAGACCCGGACAGCGACCTGGACTCCTGTTCCTCTGCAGCCCGCGCCCTCACCACGCTGAATCCGGGTGATTCAGCGGTGGCCCTCGGCACCCTCATCGCGGATGCGTCGATTCCCAATGCCCTCCGACGTAAGTTTAGTCAGACGCTCCCCAGTGCCACCCCTTCCGATCATTTCGCCGTACTGAACGAGGCCCTGCGCGTGGCACCGTTTCGGGTTCAGACAAAGATTGCCCAAAGCCTGGCCGGCAGCTCTGCGGGCGGCACCCTGTTGCTCGACCAGATCGCCGCGTCCCAGGCTTCCCCCCGCCTGCTCCTGGATCGGCAGGTACGCGACCGGTTTTCATCACTGAAACTCGAAGGAGCCGGGGACCGGATCGAAGCGCTCACACGCGGCGTCACACCCCTCCGGGAGGAGATTCAGAAACTCATCGACCAACGCCGCCGAGCGTTTCCAACTGCCAGGGCCAACGAATCGGAGGGTGCCCGGATTTTCGGCCAGGCCTGCTCCGCATGCCATCAAATCGACGGCCGCGGCGGGTTGGTTGGACCGCAGTTGGACGGAATCGGAAACCGCGGACTTGAGCGACTCCTGGAGGATGTGCTCGACCCCAACAGGAATGTGGACCCGGCTTTTCGCGCCACCATGGTCACCCTCAAGGATGGCGAACTGCAGTCCGGGTTGTTCCGTCGCGAAGAAGGCGCTGTGATGATCTATGCCAACTCCGCCGGTCTCGAATTCCCGATTCCGAAATCCGACATCGCGCAGAGCCGACAGCTGGACAGTTCGCTCATGCCGGATAACTTCGGCGAGGCTCTGTCCGAAGAACAGCTCGACGATCTGCTGGCATTCCTGCTCTCCCGATAATTCACTCGCCTCCCCGGCGCGGCCTCTTATATTGAGTCATGAATCACATCGGCATTGGATACGACGTTCACAGACTGGCGGAGGGACGAAAGCTGGTTTTGGGCGGAGTGGAGATCCCCCACAGCAAGGGCTTGGACGGGCACTCGGATGCCGACGTGCTCATGCACGCGGTCTGCGACGCGATCCTTGGTGCGATGGGTGAAAAGGATATCGGCCACCTGTTTCCGAACACGGATCCCCGCTGGCACAACGCTCCCAGCCGACTCTTCTTGAAGGAGGTGGCCCGCCAGGTATCCTTCCACGACGGACGGGTCATCAATGTGGACGCCACGCTGATCGCTGAGGAACCTAAGATCTCCGCTTACATAGCGGCCATGAAGGAGAACATTGCCCGGGAGCTGGATCTGAACCCGCGCAGGGTCGGGGTCAAAGCCACCACCAACGAACAAATCGGTTTCATCGGTCGGGGCGAAGGCATCGCGGCAATGGCGGTCGCCTGCGTGGAACTGCCCAAATAATCATGGCAAAAGCAGAAATCAGCTGGAAACGACGGACCGACGAAGGAGAAAAGCGCGAGGTCTACGTTCAAAAGGTCGGGACTCAATGGAAGTTTTTTAAACGCGCAAAACGCTACGATCAGTGGGCCGCTCTGCCCGAACCTCCCCTCGAAGACTGGATGGAGCTCCTGGACGCCATCGAACGGCGGATCGCACGTCGCCTGCTGAAACCTGGAGAGGACGTTCGTCTCAAGAAACTGATTCTGGAGAATTACCCCGAGACAAAGTTCTGAGGTTCCACTCAAAGAACCGCCCCCGCAGCCCGGGCTGGACCGATGCCCATCCAGCGCCAATCAGTCGCCGACGGTTGTGTGGAGACAGGAAAACAGCAAACAATGGCTTGATTCCAAGGCCGTAACCAGTTCAAGTGATCCGAACTCAGGCAGACGGTATAAACCAGGGATCAGCAGAGCGATTTCGATCCCTCCGCAGCAGCGCGGGCTTACGGTGAACAAGAACTATGAGGGCTAGAATAGCAGTTGTAGATGACGAAGCCGCCATCCGCTCGCTTCTCAAAGCCATGCTGACGAAGGAGAACTACGATGTCACCACCTTCGGAGACGGCGAGAGCCTGTTTCAGGGGTTCGAGACCACCCAGCCGGATGTGATCCTGCTCGACCTTAAACTGCCCGACGCCGACGGACTGGAGCTGCTGCCTTCTCTCAAACGGCAATGGCCACTCACCGAGGTGATCATCCTGACCGGGCACGCCTCGCTGGACGCCGCTGTCAGCGCAACCAAACTCGGAGCCTACGATTTTCAAAGGAAACCGTTCGAACACAAATCACTGCTTCTGTCCGTCGAACGGGCTCTGGACCACAAACAACTGACGGAACAGGCGAGTTCACTGCGTCAAGCCCTCTCGACCATGAGCGGCGGTTCGTCAGCCATCTTCCAGAGCGCCTCCATGAAAGCCGTCGTGCGCACCGTGGAACGGGTTGCCCCGAGCGAGGCATCGATCCTGATCACCGGAGAAAGCGGTACGGGCAAGGAGGTGATCGCCGATCTGATGCACGCCCTGAGCGCACGTTCCAAGGGGCCTTTTATCAAGATCAACTGTGCTGCGCTCCCACGCGAACTGATCGAGAGCGAACTGTTTGGGTCCGTCAAGGGTGCCTACACGGGCGCGCAGGCCGACCGGGAAGGATTGTTCCGGCAGGCAGAAGGCGGGACCCTGTTGCTGGACGAACTGGCCGAAATGCCCGTCGACACCCAAAGCAAGCTACTCCGCGTGCTGCAGGACAAGGAATACCGGCCCGTGGGCGGTCGATCGGTGTTCAAAGCCGACTGTCGCGTCATTGCGGCCACCAATCAGGACGTCGACCTGGCAATCAAGGAGGGGCGCCTCCGTCAGGATCTCTATTACCGGATCGGCACCATTTCGATCAACCTGCCCCCCTTGCGCGAGCGCAGCGAAGACATCCTGCCCCTGGCCAATACATTCCTCAGGCGATATGCCGCCCAGGCCGGCATCATCATCACCGGCTATTCTCCCGAAGCCGCACAGCTTCTCAGGAAATACGACTGGCCGGGAAACGTGCGACAACTTCAAAACCAGGTGCAACGGGCTGTCCTCGTGGCTGAATCCAAGATCATCGAAGCGGGCGACCTTTCGATTGGACTTCCAGCGAGTGAGGAGGAGGGTGCTTCGTTCACGCTTCTGGAGCAAATGGAACGGTCCACCATTGTGCAACTTCTCCAGGAAACCGGCGGCAACAAGCTCGAAGCAGCCAAACGCCTCGGGATCGGCCGCCAAACCTTGTACAACAAGATCAAGACCTACGGCATCGACGCCTGATCACCCCAGGACCGGCTAATCAAACATGTCCAGAGGCCCCAGTTTCCGACGCATCCGCCCATTGCTGGCGATCAGTCGGTAGGCGTGCCTGCCAGCCACCTTGGTTCTAAAAAACTCGCCCCCCGCCCGTTCCAGGATCAATCCCCCGGCAGCGATGTCCCACAATCGGATCCGCGGTTCCAGATACACGTCAAAACGTCCCGAAGCCACATAAACCAAGCCGAGCGCCGCGGCCCCCATGATCCGGACTTTCCGGGCCCGGAGCATCAGGCGCTCCAGGATGGGAATCATCTTCCGAATCGTGCCCGGGTATTTGGAAATCCCGACCGAAACCACCGCATCGGAGAGTTTGGCCCGCGGGCTCACCTGGATCTTCCGGCCGTTCAAGCGCGCGGGGCCACCCCGGACCGCCGTCCACATTTCATCGCAAAACGGGTCATACACCACTCCCACCAGTGTTTCGTAGGGCTCGCCATGACCTTTGGAGCGGCCTGTCGTCCGGGTCTGAAGGGCGATGGATATGCAGGCATGCGGAATACCAAAGGTGAAGTTGACGGTGCCGTCGATCGGATCCACCACCCAGCGTTCCGAAGAGTTTTCGTTTCCAACCACTCCCTCCTCCCCGAGAATCGCGATGGAGGGAAAGGATCGCCGAAGAGCCCGTTCGATCTGATTCTGCGACCGGACGTCGAGCTCAAGCTTGATGTCGTGTTTATGGTTTTGATTGATGCGTTTGGTCCGGTTCAGGTGCAGACGCATTTGCTGCCCAACGGCGCGGGCGGCGGCCTGGGCCGTTTCGTTGGCGGTTCCTAGCTGTTTGTCATTCATCGTTACAGGAATGCGAGCGCATCATAAATCCGGGTCGGTCCACAAGGATTAACTGCTGCGCACCTCAAAAATACCATCCACTCATCGCGCAGAGACCGGACGGTTTGAACCGTCTCGAAATGGACATCGCGACAAAGACAGCTAGGATTCGCGCTGTGAACCATGCAAAGCCCGCTGAAATAACCGAGTCCAACCCGGAAAAACCCGGTCGCATTTCGCGTTCGATGCTCTGGGCGGAACCGTTCCGCCTGTTTTTCCCGGCAGCTGTTTGCGCCGGACTCACGGGCGTTCTGCTCTGGCCCCTCCATTTTTCCGGTTTGGCTGCGTTTTACCCGGGCACGAGTCATGCCCGTTTGATGGGGCACGGGTTCTTTGGAGGTTTCATTCTGGGATTCCTTGGCACGGCCGTTCCGCGCATGTTGTCGGCCCGGCCTCTGGGACCAATCGAAGCCGGAGGCCTCCTGGCAGTCTACGCCCTCATGGTCTCACTGCACGCATGCGGATTCACGGCCGGTGGGGACCTCGCACTGCTGACGCTCCTGGCCTTTCTTGCCACGTTCCTGCTCCGACGTTTTGCCACCCGAACCGATCTGCCGCCCCCGGGGTTCGTTCTTCTGCCCATTGCCTTCGCAGCGGTGATCACCGGAGTTCTCCTGGACCGATTCACCCCGCAGGACGGCGAGGGTTTGACCGCATTCCGTCTCGGAATGCCCAGGCTCCTGATGTACCAGGGATTTGTTCTACTCCCGATCATGGCCGTGGGACCGTTCCTGTTCCCCCGCTTTTTCGGAAAAAAGAGCTCCCACGATCTGCCCGAGGCCGCGTCCCCCACCCGCGAATGGACCACCCAGGCGCTGATCGCCGCAACGGCGGGCTCGCTGGTTGTCGGTTCCTTTTTGGTTGAAGCCCAGGGCTGGACCCGATCCGGGCATTTCCTTCGTTTCTGCGTCGTTCTCGGCTATCTCCTTCTGCAATCTCCCGTCTTTCGGTCCGGCCGACCGAAGGATCGTTTTGCCCGCTCGTTGAAAACCGGAAGTGCGCTTCTGGCACTCGGATTTCTGGCGGTGTCGATTGCACCGATTTACAGGATCGCACTGCTGCACCTGACCCTGGTGGGCGGCGCCGCAACGATCACCATCTCCGTCGCCACACGCGTCATCTTCGGACACAGCGGAAATCACGACCTGCTGAGCCAACGCAACCGGTGGTTCACCGTGGCCTCGGTCCTCATGTATGTCGGCATGCTCACCCGGGTCAGCGGGGATTTTTGGCCCAAGATCATGATATCGCACTACAATTACGGGGCGATCTTCTGGGGCGGCGGACTCCTGGTGTGGGCATGGCACGTGATTCCAAAGGTGCTGGTGCCGGATCCGGACTAGCAGCCCGTTAAAAAAGTAGGAGCCGACGTCAGGAGGCTCTGCAATACCTAACGATACCTAAGAAATCAGAGTCTCGTGACCTCGCCTCCTACAGGATCTGGAGTTTTTTAACGGTCTGCTGGCCGTCGCGACCGGAAACCCGGACGCTCATTCCGCACTCACCTGAATCCGGTAAAACTCAATGGTTGCCCGCGCGGTTCGATCCATCAGGGTAACCCGACTGCCGGTCCCAGCGATCAACCCACCAACCCGGCTCCAGCGGCTCCCTCCCACACCGGATGTCCGTTCGACGCGGTAGGTCTTTCCCACTTCCGACTGCCAGGTGACCTCGGTTCCTTCCGGCGTCAGGCGCACCTGTTCCACTCGCAACACAGACGCGGGATCACCGGGGTCGGTGCCCGCTATCGCCTCCCCTCGATTGTTCATCCGATCCCCGTCCGGATCCGCCTCCGGGGCCGCATCCGATGATGTGAACAACGGAAAATAGGCACGTTGAAAACGATCCTCCAATTGATCGAAATTGAAATCGAACTGCGGGGGCAGAACCTCCAGAAACCCGTTCGCGTAGGCGAGCTCAGCTTCATTCTCCAAAACAAACGACCGCAGACCGGGGGTGGCATCCGCAGTCACGGCAAGGGTCGTGTAAGCCAAATGAAGCGGCGGATTGGACCCCGGAAACGCATCGGGAATCGTCCGGGTCGGCCCGAGCTCGAGTCCGTCGCCTGGAATCACCAGGCGGACCGACGAGGCCAGCGGGGTGGTTGTGTAAACGCCGAGGGTCATCACACCGGTTCCCGGTCGAATCGCGACCGGTGCGTTGATCGCGCTGCGGGGCGCTCCCGGCTGCATCGGCGGTTGAATGCGCGTGATCCGGAAATCAGAGGGAACTGACGACAGATGGATCTCGACTCGATTGGTCGCGGACGGCTCGACTTGAACTCCCTCGCGCACAGCCGGAGCCAGCTCCACCCGGGCGCTCAGGAACGTCCTGGAAATATCGGCCCCGGACAGCAATCGTTCGAGAGACCCATTGAAAACCGGATCCAGAGAGGTCACCCGAACAGAGTAGGTCCCGGGGAACAGCGCCGGAAGTTCATACGAACCATCCTCAAGACTGAGGGTTGCTGCAACCAGACTGCCGGCGCTGGTTTCGGCAAGAACAACCGCTCCGTGCACCGCCTCATCGTTTCTGAAAATCCGCCCCAGGATTGCGCCGGTGACCCGGAGGGTTTCCTCCGTCGGGTAAAGCCATCGGACAGCCGCCATGTCATCCGGCGAGAGTCCAGCCTGGGGATTCACGCCTGTCGTGCCTCTTGCGAAAAGAGTGGCCCCACCGGCGGGAGAATGGTCCAAGCCGATGAAATGACCGATTTCATGGAGCATTGACGATTCGATGAACTGGTCGGGGCTCGCGACCTTCTCAAAATCGGTAAACCACCGAAACTGCACCCCGTTCAACACGATGTCGGCCTCAAGCAAGCGATTGGAGGCATCGACACGCGGAAAGGTCAGACTCAGCGTGCCCAGCAGGCTGTCGCGCCCTCCGTTGATCAGGAGCGAATGGTTCGCCCAGAACACGAGGTTGGTTCCGTCGTTGGGGTTGAGGTCGCTCCGGTCAAATACCAGCTCCGGCTCTCCGAACTTCAGGATGGTTCCCGGCACCGACTCCCATTGATCAAAACTCGCACGCAGCGCATTTAACTCGGCAAAGGTGTTGGAGCGCGAGAATCCTTCCGCCGCCAGCCACACCGGGATTCCCCGCTCCGCCATGATTTCCCAGCGTCTGGACTGCCCCGCTCCATTCCGGTTCGACACAAATGCCACGACGCTCGGAAACAACCACACGAGAACGATCCAGAACCGGCCCAAACGGGTCCAACCCGGATTCCGCCCCCGCACCCAACCGCATGTTTCATGATCAGATTTCATCGACGGCAAACCCGGCAAACGCAGAGTGAATCACAAACGTGCTCCCTCATTCAATTCTCTAAGTTTGCCAAAGTCCCGATAGACGGTAGGGTTTGGAAATGCTGGGCGAACACTCGGTGGTGGGACATTGGTCAGGCGACTTCGATGAGGCAGCGCTTCAGGCGTGGGCCGAGGAGTTGCGTGCCCAATTGGCGGCCCCACAGGTCAGCCTCGGCCTGGTATTCATGAGTCCGTCGTTTTTCCCGGATGCACCGAAGATTCTCGAGGTCCTCCGGGTGCATGCCCGCATCCCCCTGCTGACCGGCTGCTCCAGCACAGGCCTGATCGCGAACGGAACGGAATTGGAAAACGCGGGTGGTTTGGTTCTGGGGCTGTATTCCTTTGGAGACTGCAAACTGGCAACCCACCGTTTCACGCAGGAAAAGGTCGATCAGGCGACCGGCCCCGATTTCTGGCACGCCGAAACCGGCGTCTCCCGCGACACCACCAATGGTTGGCTCGTCTTCTGCGATCCGTTCGGAATGAACTGCGACGCCTGGTTGCGCCAGTGGAACGAGGTTTACGCCCCGGCACCCATCCTCGGCGGACTGGCCAGCGGCAACGCCGGCGAGCAGCGCACCCAGGTATACCTCAACGGCGATGTTTACGAGGACGGAGGGGTGGCCATTTCGTTCGGCGGATCGGTCGGCCTCGGAAGCGTGATTTCCCAGGGCTGCACACCCATCGGCGAAACCTGGACCATCACCAAAACCGAGCGCAACTTGATTCACGAAATCGCCAACCGCCCCGCTTACGAGGTTTTGATGGACACATTCAAAGCCCTGAACCGGACGGAACAAAAAAAAGCCCGGGGCAACCTGTTTGTCGGCCTGGTCATCAACGAATACCTCGAAAATTTTCAACGCGGTGATTTCCTCATCCGGAACCTCCTCGGTGCCGATCCGAATTCCGGGTGCATCGCCGTGGGCGCTTTCCCCAGAACCGGCCAGACGATCCAGTTCCAGCGGCGCGACGCAAGCGCGGCCACAAACGATCTGAAAGTGCTGCTCGCCGCGGCGCGCAAACAACACAAGTCCAGGGTCATTTACGGCGCATGCCTGTGCTGCTGCAACGGACGGGGAAGCCGACTGTTTGGCCGCGAAAATCACGATGCCAATCTGGTTCAGGATCAGCTCGGCCCCCTCGGACTCACCGGATTTTTCTGCAACGGAGAAATTGGTCCCGTGGGCGACCAAAGTTTCCTGCACGGTTACACCGCATCCCTCGCCCTGTTTCTGAGTCAATGAAGGATTTCCCTCCCGTATCTATCGCAGACGAACGGATCCCAGACGATCCGATCCCTGAGCCCACGCCCACCCCGACAGAGCCCACGCTCATCTTTAATCCGGAATCGCTCATCGACCGATTCGATCTGGAGCGACTTTACGCCAAACAACAACCGCTCGAAGTCGAGCTGGGCAGCGGGGACGGATCCTTCCTCGCAGGATATGCAGACAGCAGACCCGCCAGTAATTTCATGGGTGTCGAACGACTTCTGGGACGACTCAGAAAACTCGACCGCAAAGGCCTTCGCCTCGGACTCACGAACCTCCGGTTGTTCCGGATCGAAGCGTCGTATTTGGTCGAATACATGCTCCCGCGGCAGTCCGCATCGGCCATTCACATCTACTTCCCGGATCCATGGCCAAAACGGCGCCACCGGAAAAACCGCCTTGTCACGGAAGCCTTTGTCGAATCGGTGGCCCGGGCGTTGCAACCGGGCGGAATGCTCTACCTGCGCACCGACGACGCGGATTATTTCCAGCAAATGATCAAGTTCTGTGGAGCGAGCCCCCTGTTTTCGGAAGAATCGACTCCGGCCGACCTGGCTGAACATCTGACTGATTTCGAACGGAGCTTTCATGCCAGGGGCATCGCCACCCTGAGTGCCGCCTATCGCTCCCTGGTCGCCCCCTGAACCAGCCCCCCGCCATGGAGGGCCCGAAGTCACCTCCAGCGGGTCCCAGCCCCTCACACATCGATCACCGGCCCACCCCCACCCGGACCGTCCCGATCCCGACGCACCGGCCCCGGACCGGTTCTCACCCGCACCACGGTCTTCCCGGTACCCAGGAGGAGATTCGAGGCCATTGAAACGATTCCGATCACCACACCTCCCCAGAACGCGGCACCAAAGCTCTCCAGATGGAAGGAAGGCACCAGCCATCCCACGAAATAGAGCAGCAGCGCGTTGATCACCAGAGCAAACAGACCCAGGCTGGCAATCAACAGCGGAAGCGACAACAGCAGGAGAATCGGACGCAGAACGGCGTTGAGCACTCCCAGAATCAGGGCCGCCACGAGAAGTGCTCCGAAACTGTCATACGAAATCCCGCTCACCACATGAGCGGCGGCAAGCACCGCAATGGAGGTAACACACCACCGCGCAAGAAATGGATTCCTTTCAAACATCATCCTGTCGGGACCAATCACCCCGCCTTGAACAACTCCTGTGACAATCCACCATCAATGGGCCGCACAATCGCCCATGGGCACCGTCTGCCGCTCGACACGGATTTTGTGCCGTTTATTTAGAATCCGGATCGCCTCGATCACCTGTGGGATCAGGATCTCATGCACTTCGAATCCGCGACCAATCTCCTCCAGCAACGTGATGGTCAACTTGCCGCCCAAATGTTGACGAAACTCCTCTAGCCCTTTCAATACGATCAATTCACCGTCCGAATCAACATGGAGAAGTTCATTGGCGAAGAGTTCAAACCCCAGATTTTCCAACAACGCAAGAATGCGGTTGCAGGCACTCTCGCTGATATACCCCATCCTCTTCGAATACAGCACATCGACCGCTATCCCGATGGCCACCGCCTCGCCGTGCCGGATTTTAAAATCGGACAATTGCTCGAGCTTGTGAGCCGACCAATGCCCGAAATCAAGCGGGCGGGCGGATCCAAACTCAAACGGATCGCCCGAAGTGGCGATGTGATCCAGATGCAGATCGGCGCAGCGATAAATCAAACGGCGCATGGCGGCCGGTTCAAACGCCCGCAAACCCTCTGCGTCCTTCTCGATCGATTCAAAAAATGTGGCATCACGAATCAAGGCCACCTTCACCGCTTCGGCATAACCCGCCCGTTTGTCCCGCTCCCCCAGGGAATTCAGGAGCTGAAAATCGTTGATCACCGCGAACGGCGGCGCGAACGCTCCAATGAAATTCTTCTTGCCGAAGGCGTTGATCCCGTTCTTCACTCCCACCCCGGAATCGTTCTGGCTCAGCGTCGTGGTCGGCACCCGCACATGGCGAAGCCCCCGATGCGCGGTTGCCGCCGCCAGACCGACCATGTCCAGCAGGGCACCGCCGCCCACCGCCAAAATGTAATCGTGCCGATCCATGTGGTAGCGATCGACATGCGATTGAATCTCCGAAACATGAAAATACGAGTTCTTCGTGCGTTCCCCCCCTTCAATCACGATCGGCGCGCAGACCAACTCCAAAACATCCGCATGTGCCGCAAAATAAGACTCGATCGCTCCCCTCAAATCTCCCTGCGCCCGGGCCAACGCTTCGTCCAGAATCACCAGCGCCTTGCAGACGGACCGCTCCTCCCCGTTGCGCAGCACATCCTTCAACAGCGGATTGGACGCCGCAAAGGCGCGGTCCGTGAAATGCACCTGGAGACGATACTCAACTGCGATAGTCCGCTGAATCACCGGCATGCCATCAATCTGAGGTGGAACAAGCCGGATTTCTAGTTTTATTTCCCCAATTCCTACGACAGTCCACCCGCCCGTTACCGTGTGATCCTTCGCCTCCCGGTGCCAACGACCCGCGCTGGACACCCGATCGCCGGTCTGTATGATCGCGGACCACGCCTGAAGAACGACGGCTGCCTCCCGATCCGGAAGCATCCGCGCCCAGGCCAATCATGATGCCAACTGCTGTCACTCTCGATTCCGTGGGCCGGATTCCGTTTCCGGGCGACAACGCGGCCATTGCCAGCCGCCGGCTTGACGCGGGTTTGGAAATCCGCGCACAGGCGCATTCGTTCCGTCTGTCCCACGGCGTTCTCGAAGGGCATCGCTTCGCCATCGTTCCCATCCCAAAAGGCCGGGCCCTGCTCTCCTGGGGACTGCCTTTCGGAGTTGCTCTTCAGGACATCGCCCCCGGAGAATACGTCTGCAACCGAAAAATCCTTCTGGCCCTGAGTCAGCGGCACCTCGATTTCCCCCTGCCCACCTCACCGAATTTCTCGGATCATGCGATCCGCTACGTCCTGGATGAACGGGATTTTCGACCCGGAACCCAGATCTCCCCGTTGTCACCCCCCCCCGAGTTCGAAGGGTTCGAGCGCGATCCACGCCGTGGCGTGGGAACACGCAACTACGTGGTGATCCTGGGGACCAGCTCCCGGACAGCCAGTTTCGCGCGTTCTCTGGCAGAACGATTTCCTCAGACAACGGCGCTGTTCCCAAACGTGGACGGCGTCGTGCCGGTGGCGCATACCGAGGGAGGCGATGCAACACGCCCGAATAATTTTGAGTTCGTGGTCCGCACTCTGGCCGGTTTCATGGTCCACCCGAACGTCGGGGCAATCCTCGCCGTGGATGCCGGCGGGGAACCGGTGAACAACCAGGTGCTCCAGGATTACCTTAAAAAGCACGACTATCCCATTGAATCGGTGCCGGCCGAGTTCATGACCCTGGGATCCGACTACGAATCGTGTCTGCAAAAGGGCGAAGGCATCGTTCGGAAATCACTCGAACAAGCCAATCGTTCCAGCCGTTCCAGGACGAGCGTGGCCCGGTTGCGGTTCGCCCTGCAATGCGGAGGATCCGACGCCTTCTCGGGAGTCTCGGGCAACCCGTTGGCAGGCTGGATGGCCAAACGGCTGATCCAGTTCGGGGGATCAGCCAATCTGGCAGAATCGGACGAACTCATCGGCGCGGAACCCTATGTGCTGAAGAACGTGAAGGACGTCCAGACAGCCAGGCGCTTCCTCGGCACGCTGCAGCGGTTCCAGGAGCGCGCGTCCTGGCATGGCCACGACGCGGAGGGCAACCCCAGCGGAGGCAACAACTACCGGGGCCTGTACAACATCGCGATCAAATCGATCGGGGCAGCACTCAAAAAGGATCCGGAAGTCTGCCTGGATCACGTGATCGATTACGGCGAGCGCATGGATTCCCCCGGTTTTTATTTCATGGACAGCCCGGGGAACGACCTCGAAAGCATTGCCGGCCAGGTCGCCGCCGGCTGCAATGTCATCCTGTTCACAACCGGCAACGGCTCGATCACCAATTTCCCGTTTGTTCCCACGCTCAAGATCATGACGAGCACCGCCCGATTCAACCTGCTTTCGAACGAGATGGACATCAATGCCGGGCGGTATCAGGACGGCATGAGCATGGACGACCTCGGTGCCGAGGCATTTGATCTTGCCCTGCGCGTGGCTGCGGGACAACGCACGGCAGGTGAACACGCAGGACATTCCCAGGTGCAGATCTGGCGTGAATGGAAGCAAACCAACAGCGAATCCCTGCCCGCCATTCGTCAACGTTCCCGCCCTTCGGGGCAGCCGATCGCACTTGGGCATCGCGCTTCGAACGCATCCATTACAAGCCAGCCATCCCAGGCCCAACCCCGGTTCCCCGTCTTCGAGACCGACCGTGGCTGCACTTCCCAGCGCGTAGGACTGATTGTTCCCACCAGCCTCTGCGCCGGCCAGGTCGGGAGAATGATCGCCACTCAGTTGAATCAATCTCACGCCGGCAGTGGTCTGCGCTACGTGGCTCTCCCTCACACCGAGGGATGCGGCGCTTCGGGGGGGGAATCAGAGGAACTGTTCATCCGCACCATGGCCGGTTACCTCCGCCACCCGTTCACCGAGCGCGCCCTGTTGCTGGAGCACGGATGCGAAAAAACCCACAACGACGCCATGCGCGTGGATCTGGAACGTGCGGACGTGGATGTTCGCAAATTCGGCTGGGCGAGCATCCAGCTCGATGGCGGGATCACTGCGGTCACCGCCAAGGCCCTGACGTGGTTCAATGAGACTTCAAACTCCTCCGCGCCACCGCAACTGAAAGAGGTCGGCATCGAACACCTGCGGCTCGGGCTCGTCATTTCGCCGGACCTTCCCGAATCGCTGACCAGCGCGCTTGTCGAACTGGTCCGCTCGATCGTGTCGAGCGGCGGAAGCGTGGTCATTCCCCACGGGATTTCTTCCCATTCAACAACCACTTTTTTCAACAGCCTGCTCGACAGCCCTTCGACGCCTCCGAGCCTGGACTACGGGCAGGCGTTTGAGCATCCGGGCTTGCACCTGATGCACAGTCCCACCTCACACCATGTGGAAATCCTCACGGGTTTGGGTGCAACCGGTGTGGAAGTAATCCTGTGCCATGCGGATTCCTCCCGACTCCAGGGGCACCCGATGATTCCCGTGCTCCAGATCGGAACCCGCAGTGCAGAGGCCTGCCCTTCGCCCCATCCCGGAGATTACCATGACCTTTGGGCTCCGAATCCAACCGACGTTTCGGAGCTCGTGAACGCGCTCTTTGAGCGCGTTGCCCAGGTGGTCTCGCGCACCTACCGCCCAAAATCGTGGGTCACCGGAAACACCGATTTTCAGATGACGCGGGGATTCCTGGGCGTCTCGCTCTGACAACCCGGAACACAGCACGTGTCTGCGCCTTTTTTCGAGCGCGTTCGAATTATTTCGTTGGAATTATTTCTTGGCCCCCATTTCCAGAATATGTGATACTCCACCCCGTAGGTTCACCAATCGAAGTTTTTTCAGAAAACCATGAGCAAAGAATTTCCTCCATTCGACCTCGGGCGACTCCTGCGCACCGTGTTTGCGCCGAAAACCGGCGAACGGGTCGCGATCCTCATTGACCTGCCCGACCCGCGGGCGGTGAAGGATTTTGCGTTCCTCAACAACCCTGAGTTCTCGATTCAACGCCACGCTCACGATGTTTTCTACAAGGGACTCAAGGACCGGGTGCTGGCTGAGATGGAACTGCAGGGAGGGGACTTTTTTGCGTATGCATTGACCGGAGGCAGCAACCTCGACCTTCCCGATCAGGCCTTTGAATCCACAGGCCGCGAGGTGAGTCTGGAGCGCGACGTCTACACCCGGTTCGACATCATCCTCTGCATTTCCACCTTCTCGGCCACGGCACCCCTCACCGCCTTTGCCAAGCGCTTCGGGTTCCGCGGCGCGACCCTGCACGGAGTGAACGACATCATTCTCCGGAGCGGCCTTGCCGTCGACTACAACGAGGTGAGCGTCGAAGCGGAGCAGATGCGACTGGCGCTCACTCGGGCCGACCGGTTCGAAATCGATTTTGAAACGGGCGGCCAGATTCACACGCTGACCGTGCTCTGCGGCGGCCAGGAAGCACAGAAAAGCCACGGCCTCTGCCGCGGCGAAGAACCCGATGTGGCAAACCTGCCCGCAGGGGAGGTCTACTTTGTTCCCTCCGGTGCCGAGGGCTCTTTCCCCATGAAATATGAGGACGGATCCCTCGGTCTCATGCACGTCACCGGAGGCCGCATCACTCGGGCCACCCTCCTGCAGGGCGACGCCGCCGTAGTCGCGGCCCACAACGAAAAACTTTCCTCCGATCCCGTCACCGGGGAACTGGGCGAACTCGGGTTCGGCACCCAGGAACTCCCGGTCTCAGGCCGCGATATCCAGGACGAAAAAATTCTCGGCACCATGCACGTGGCCACGGGTCGCAGCGATCACCTGGGAGGAGCACTCACGCCGGACCGGTTCGCGACGGCGAAAAACGCAACCCACGACGACATCCTGTTCTCCCCGTCCAAAACCCCCGAGATCCGCGTGGCCCAGGTGCGCATGTTCCGAGACAACGAGACGCAGGTCGTTTTGGAGAACTTCAAACCATCAGCCTACCTCCGCAGCCAGATCGGTCGGGGGTAGTTGGTGACGCAACCTGGCACCGCCGGGGCCCCTGGCTCCCGGCGCTCACCGCGAGAGACGATCCACAATTCAACCACCATGCAGCCTTATTACGAATCGGATCGGGGACTCGCGGAATATCTTTTGTTTCACTACGGGACCGCCGGGGAAATTCTTCCCTACCCGTTCGGCCCCACGGACGCATTGGATTTCGCCGTTCGATGTGTCAGCCAATGCCTGGATCCCGCGTCCCTCGGTCCGGAACCGCGCGCCCTGGATCTGGGATGCGCCGTCGGCCGTTCGACTTTCGAGCTCTCGCGGGTGTGCAGCCGGGTCATTGGCATCGATTTCTCGAGCCGGTTCATCGAATCCGCCGAGACCCTGCGCAACACCGGTTCGATCGAATACGCTTACACCGAAGAGGGCAGCCTGACTCGCCCCGCCCGGGCCAGCCTTCCGGAGGGCATCAACGCAGACCGTGTCTCGTTCGAGACGGGCGATGCCATGGATCTGCGCGCCGATCTGGGCAGCTTCGACGTTGTGCTCATGGCCAATCTGATCGATCGATTGACCGACCCACGCCGTTGCCTGGACCGCCTGCCGGCCCTCGTCAAACCCGGTGGACAGCTCATCATCAGTTCCCCCTACACCTGGCTCGAAGAATACACACCGCAGACCAACTGGCCGGGTGGTTTTTACAGCGGGGGCACCCCGGTCCGAACCCGCGACGGATTGTCCCAAATCCTCGGACAGGAATTCGAATCAATGGGATTCAAGGACCTTCCCTTCCTGATCCGGGAACACGCTCGAAAGTTTCAATGGAGCGTCGCCGAAGCCTCGGTCTGGAAACGACGCTGAACGAATGCCCCCAACCCCGCAGGACGCACCAGCGTCGCGCATGGCCGCAATTCCGGAATGAGTTTCTTAAACCAATCGATCCGTTGCATGGCGATCGTCGCCCTCTGCCTGCTCACGGCGCTTCCGGGCTGCTCCGAACCCACGCCAACCGGACTGCGCGTCGGCATGGAGCTCGCGTACCCACCGTTTGAAATGACCGATGCGACCGGGCAACCGGCCGGCGTGAGTGTCGAGATCGCCAGGGCTCTGGCAAAACACCTCGGCCTGGAGTTGGATATTCAGAACCTGCCCTTTGACGGGCTGATCCCCGCGTTGCGCACAGGCAAGATAGACCTGATCCTTTCCTCCATGACCGAAACTTCCGAGCGAGCCGAGGCCATCGATTTCTCAGCCCCCTATTTGCGAACCGGCCTCTGCCTCTTGATCTCCAAAGAATCACCAATCCAGTCGGCGGCCGATCTCGATGTTGCGGGCCGTGTGATTGCGGTCAAACTCGGAACCACCGGCCACACCCATGCCCTCGAAAACTTCAAGTCCGCAAAGGTGATTGTTCTCGAGAAGGAGGACGCCTGTGTCCTGGAAGTGGTGCAACGCAAGGCCGATGCATTCATCTACGACCAGATGTCCGTCTACAAAAACTGGGACCGCAACCCGGACACGACCCGCCCGCTGCTCAATCCGTTCCGCGAGGAATCCTGGGCGATCGGCATTCGGAAGGGAAACGAAACACTGCGGGAACGGGTCAACGGGTTTCTCGATGACTTTCGTGCGAGCGGTGGATTTGAACGCCTGGGCGATCAGTTTTTGAAAGAGCAAAAGGACGCGTTTCAGAAATTGGGATACCCGTTTTATTTTTGAGCCGTGGGCCTGTTCCGCCACTTTTTCGAACCCGATTCGCCTTCAACCCGGCCCGTCGGCTGGCCGGTCCGGATGCTCAACGGAGCCGTGGCGCTGCTCCTGATTGCAGGGGTGTTCCATTTTGCCTTCCAGCGGCTCGATTACCAGTGGAACTGGGCTGCCATTTACAAATACCGCAGCAAATTTTTCCAGGGCTACCTGACGACCATCTGGATCTCAATCGCCGCATTGACACTGAGCACGGCGATCGGGCTCTGCTTCGCGTTTGGACAGAGAAGCCGGTTCCTGCCCCTTCGGTACTTCAGCAAGTTTTATATCGAACTGGTGCGCGGCACACCGCTGCTCGTCCAGATTCTCGTTTTCTTCTATGTCGTCGCGGACGCATTCGGTGTGCAGAACCGTTATTTGGTCGGGGTGCTCACGTTGTCATTCTTCAGCGGGGCGTACCTCTCGGAGATCATACGCGCAGGAATCGAAAGCGTTGGAAAATCCCAGCTGGAATCCGCGATGGCCATCGGATTCACTCCGGCTCAAACCTATCGGTTCGTCATATTCCCCCAGGCCCTCCGGCAGATCCTTCCCCCTCTGGCGGGACAGTTTGTTTCCCTGATCAAGGATTCGTCCCTGCTCTCCGTAATCTCAATCAGCGAATTCACACTAAACGCGCGCGAGGTGAATTCCAACACGTTCAGCACCCTCGAGAGCTATCTCCCCCTTGCGTTGGGCTACCTGTTGTTGACCCTTCCCATTTCACTCTGGATTCGACGCCTTGAACGCCGTCACCATTTTGAAACCTGAACCGTTCTACATCCAGGGGAGAACCGGACTCGGGCCATCGCACCGATGGCTGTATCCAACCATCTGGAACAGGTCATGAAGCTTGTATTGGACAACATCTGCAAACGGTTCGGCCAACAGTTGGTGCTCGATTCCGTTTCAGCATCGCTCGACACGGTGCACACGCTCGTTCTCATCGGGCCTTCGGGAGGTGGAAAATCAACCCTGCTCAGAATCCTCGCCGGGTTGATCCCCCCCGATTCGGGCTGCATGACGATTGACAACGAACCCGTTCTGTTTCAGGAACCCTCCCTCCGAAACCACCGGCGCCAAATCGGCACTGTGTTCCAGGCGTTTAATCTGTTCCCACACCTTTCGGCGCTTCGCAACATCACGCTTCCCCTGATCCAGGTACACGGACTCTCGGAGTCCGATGCCGACGAGAGGGCTCACGAAATCCTGAAACGATTTCAACTCGAAGATCACTCCCGGAAACACCCCGCCGCGCTCTCCGGAGGCCAGCGCCAGCGCGTTGCGATCGCCCGCGCCATTGCCATCCGCCCCCGGCTCCTCCTTTTCGACGAACCAACCTCCGCGCTGGATCCGGAGATGACCGCTGAAGTATTGGAGATGATCCAGGAACTGCGTCACGAAGGCCGTGACTTCGTGCTGGTCACCCACCAGATGGGTTTTGCCCGCGGCATCGCAGATCAGGTCGGGTTCCTCGCCAACGGCCGAATCGCCGAACTCGGATCCGTGGAACAAGTTTTTAATCGTCCGACCAGCCGGGAATGCGCTGACTTCCTCACCCGCGTGCTGAAGTACTGACGCGTCACCCGCCACGCGCACCAAAAGAAAAAGGCGGCACCCGAAGTGCCGCCCTTTTTTGAGAATCCTGTCTTTTGTCCGGCCGGATTTCTAACCCAGCAATCGCAGGGCCGACTGGGGAAGAACGTTCGCCTGGGCCAGCATCGTGGTCCCGGATTGAACCAGGATGTTCAGCTTGGCGAATCGGGTGCTCTCCTGAGCCACATCCACATCGACGATGCGGCTGTTGGCGGCGCTCAGATTCTCGTTCAGAATGGTCAACTGCTCACTCGACAGGTTCAGACGCTCAATGTTGGCACCCACCTTGGCGCGCATGTTGGCAAGCGCCTGGATCGCGGTCTTGATGTTGTTCAAGGCCGTGTTCGCAGCCGTTGAGCTTGCCACCGAGGTGCCGCTGTAAGCGTTCAAAACGCCCGTCCCAACCCCCGACGTCAGGTCCGCGGCACTCATTGCAAAGGTTGCCGCGTCGCTGTCGACCGTCACGGCAAGCTGTGCGCTCCCGAATAAACTCACCCCGTTGAAGGTCTTGCTCGTAATGTCGCTGATGTAATCCTTCAACTGAGAGAATTCCGCGGTGTAGTTGGAGAGATCCGAAACCGTCTTGGTTGCATCCTGCGCAAGCACAGTCAACTCACTCATCCGGTCGAGAGCCGATTGCACCTTCTGCAGAAACCCATCCTGGGTCTGGCTGAAGGAGATGGCGTTCCCAACATTCTGGTTGGCAGCGTTGTTCCGGCCAATGCGCGCCTGGAACTTGACGGACTGCGCCAAACCGGCTGCGTCGTCTTCGGGGGAAACGATCCGGGAACCGGAGGATAAGCGCGCCAGCGATCTTTGCAGCTGCGATGATGAAGCTTGCAGCAACCGCGACGAATTCATTGCTGACGTGTTTGTATTGATTACGAGTGGCATAAGACAATTCCTTTTGTCTGACTGTTTGTTTTGTTTTTAGTTTTGTTTTGACGGCTTCCTTGCCGGGAAAACTTTAATTCAGGTGTTTTCCAGTCTCCTGCGCGACAATGCGGTCTATCGCTGACCAAGGATGAATCGCTGAACTCATCGATGCCGCTGATGCAACATCGGAGAACCGCCAACTCAACCAAATCGTTCGTGCACGGGATTCCGCTCCGCTGGACCGCCGCGCCGGGGCGCACCCCGCCGTCGTCACGTTCCAGCGACTTCACGCAATCCATGCCTATGTCCAGCCTTCGATTCATCTTCCGAATCCGGCCTGGCGGTCTTCTCTCAGTCCCGGCGATCTCCGGTTCCCGCGTACGGGCGAC
>JAIPJX010000026.1 GCA_021733945.1 Verrucomicrobiota bacterium
TTTGTGGAGTCGAAGAGTGGCGCGGTGGTGAGTAGGCAAGGCCGTAGCTGAGACCGGCCCTTTCGGTTGCCGGTGCCTGAGTATCCTTCCATCCACTCCGTTTCCACTCCCCGCTCTTCAAACCGGACGTGCCCATTTCGGGCATCCGGCTTCCGTTCAAGAGGTGTAAGGCTTTCGCTCACGATCGGTTGGCGGTCGTCGAGGCGAGGCGATGAAGGCCGTAGTCTTGGTGAAGAACCACCGCCGCATGGCGTAACACCCTTGCTCCTCGACTCCGATGTTTACCGTTCAACCACTGACGCAGCCGATGTCGAGCGTGGTTGTCCACTGCTCGATAGGCTTGGCTGGCCGCTCCGAGGGAAAAATACTGCCCCCAGCCGCGTAAGGTTCGATTCAGGTCCTCGACCTGTACGTTCACCGGTTTCCAGTAGGATTCCCGGCTCGTCATCAGGCTGATTTTCTCACAGACGGCGCTGACGCGTTTGCGTGAGGGCTGGGTGCCAATGAAGGCACGGCCCGTTCGCCGCGAATAACACCGGCCAATGGTATACCCAAGAAAATCAAAACTTTCCTCAGGCACCCGGCAGGTGCGGGTCTTTTGCTCGTTCACCTTGAGCTTCAGCGTGCTCATGAGCGCTTGCATCCGCTTCCGCGCCTCCACCGCACTGCTGCGGCACAGGATCACGAAATCGTCCGCATACGCTACGATCCGCGCTTCCAGCTTCTCTTCCCAGCCGTGCTTCTTCCATCCCAGAACAAACCGCCGCATATAGAGGTTGCTGAGTAAGGGCGAGATAGGAGCCCCTTGCGGGGTCCCACGTCCGCTATCCTTGGCCTCGGTCCTCCGGCGGTAGCCGCCGTGTCCGTCCGCCTCCTCCACAGCCATTTGCAGCCACGCTTTAATGAGCCAGAGCATCGCTCCATCGCTGATGCGCCGGGCCACACTCTTCATCAGTTCAGCGTGCGGTATGGAATCAAAGTATCCGCTCAGGTCACAATCGACCACGTCGCGATACCCTTGATTGAGCAACCCGTGGATCGAGCGGATCGCATCGTGAGCACTACGCCCACGACGGTAGCCAAACTGTTCCTCGGGCATATCGACTTCGAAGATCGGTTCCAGCAGCAATACCGCCGCCATCTGCACCACTCGATCTTTGAGACATGGCACCCCCAAGGGCCGTTGCTTCGTGCTTCCGGGTTTGGGTATCCAAACCCGTCGCACCGCCCCCGGCCGATAGGTCTTGTCTCGTAGTTCCTTCATCAGTACTTCCAACCATTCGGCCACACCTTCCGCCTCGATCTCTTCGAAGGTCACCCCGTCCACTCCGGGCGAACCGCCGTTGGCACGGCAGCATCGCCAAGCGTGCCAGAGCACATCCTTGCGATAGAGCTTGTCGTAAAGACTGTGGAACCGACAGGCTGGCTCTCTCTTCGCTTTGGCCCCCAATGCCCGCTGAAGCTGCCAGACGCTCTCTGGAGTTGTTAGGCTCACGCCAATCTCCTCGCCTTTGCTTCGTGTTGCATTGCCCTTGAACTAAGGCCCCTTCCCTCCACCGGCATTACCCGGCTTCGTCGGTACTACGGACCTATCCGACTTCCCGCCCGGCCGCACTCGCACCCTCACGGGTGGTACGTTGCCTGGGTTCACCAGGCACCAGATGGGATCTCCCGTGTTGCCAAGATACTCCTCTTGCCAACATGCCGTCATCAATGCCCCGGTGGACTCGTAGAGCCTGTGCTTCGTTCGTAGACTCTCCAATGGCAGCCTTCCCCATGTCCAAGCTGGCCCGGCGTCCACATCAGATGGTTTCGGGACCTTTTCGCTGTTCATTTGCATTACGGCCTGCTCGCTCGCTGACCCGCATAACGGGCCTTTGTCACCAAGGTGCTTGACACACTTCATCACTTCCATGTGCCCCTCAGCTGCTACCGGCTGGAACCAAAGTTGCCGGGTGGGGTTGTTAACTCTCTCCCACTAGTGTACCTCGCCTTTTCACGGCGCACTCAGACACGCTCTTAGCGAAACGGTTTGACTACCGGTTGGTTTTCAATTTTAAGAGATCTTGGTCCGGGCCAAACCCAATTACTTCGATTCCTGAACATAGTCTTGCAATTAGATCGCTCCGCAAAGGATGAACATGAAAGGGGAACCACGCCGGACAGTTTATTAACTGAGCCAACTCACAAGTCCCATTTGGCGTGGCTTGAAGAGCAGCTTCAACTAGCAAAACTGTTACCTCTGGCTGCGCGATGGGGATCACATTTGCTCTTTCATAAGAACCTTTATTCATTGTGTCTCGCACAGTCTTCCATGCGATAAACGATCTGATTACATATCGAGCACGGCGGCTAACTGTTGGGCGGTCTCCGTATTTTTCTTTCAGGCGGAGTACAATTTGGGACTGCGTGGCCTGATCCTGTAAGTTCAGCAAGCGACCTGTAATTGACGCAAGATTGAACCAAAATGGATATGCGGCGCATAACAGAGCCCAATGAATCGCTGTTCGATCGTTTCGATCTTGGGTAAGTAAATCGAGGGCGCGATTCCGAATGCTGATCAATTCCCTGTCAGGATTTATCCAAGTTTTGACCATCGCGTTGGCGATGTATGCCTTTGTTTGTAGCGAGGGTGGTGAACTAAAACCCGGGGCGGTATCGAGGTAAGTATAGCACTTTTTTCGTGCTTCGATACGATCCGCACCCATTGCGTGGATGCCAGCGGCGTGATCAAACCAGTCGACTAATAGTTCCCTCTGTATTCCAACCTTAACGAATCTTTCCATCATTTCTGTGTCCTCCGTTCGAATTTGATGAGAGGGACAATGAGTTCTTCGATTGAGATTCCTCCGTGCGCGATTGTGGAGATTCCTCTGGAAACAAAAGCCTCTCGAGCGCAGGCCACCAGGGGGAAATAATCTGCTGGTAATCCAACCGGTTCCCACTCGTGGGCAAACGGGAAGGCCCCAGCCACCTGAGCGCGGAGTTCCGGCGTTGGATAAACACGAACCCGCTCGCCGCGAGTTTCGGCAATCACGCCTTCAGACGGGCGGCCTTTGCCGTCGCATTGGATGTTGCCGTGATCGGCCGTCAGCCAGACCTCATAGCCGTAATCCAGCAGTTGACCGACCATCGCGGAAAGAAATCCTGCATGGCACCACTGCTTGATCTGGTTGTGCATCCCGGCCGAGCCGAGTTGCATGCCGTGCATGATCTTGTCTACCTTGTCCACGACCAACCCCACCACCTTGGTCTTCCCGGGGTGGATTGCGGAGTCGAGGACGCCCGCAGCATCGCCGTCGCCAAGACCTCGCTGGTAAGCGACATCCAGCCGGGACAGACCATGGCCTTCCCAGAACTGCTTCCAGAGTTTCTCTTCGCTGTTGGTCGAGTTGATAGATGAGGGAAAATAGAGCGGCGGCTTGCCCGAGAAGATCGATTGCCGCGATACCGAGGTCAGCGTCGGAATCCAGGCGAAGGTCGCGGATTCGCGCATGACCAGATTGGCGTCCTGCTTTTGCAGAAGCTGGCGAATGGTTACCCACTGATCCAAGGCCAGGCCGTCAACCACAATCAACGCCGCACGGCTGCTACCGGAGTCCTCGATATCCCGAGCAAGGCGGCGCGGCACATGGTGGAGCATGGCAGGATTGGTCGGCGGCAAGTTGATCAGACTGGAGTAGTGGTCGGCCAGCCAAGCGGCAAAGATCGTGTTCAGTGCATCGCCGATTTCCCTGAACCGGGTCTGATACTCGATGCTGTTGCCACAATGAACCAGCGAAGAAAGTTCGGCCCATTTCAATGCAAAGGCGGTCCAGTCCGAGTAACGCGCTTCCGCAGTGGGCAGTTCCTTCTCGACAAGGCCAAACAAGCGAGAGATCCGCAGCTCGTCATCGTCCACGCCGGACGTGGCGATGCCGCTTCGAACCCAGGACCCGGCATCCACTTCAATGCCTTTGGCCTCGACAGGGGTGAGTTTCCCCTCCAGGAACAGGTTGTCGATGTAGACCTTGATGTCCTGATGGTCGAACGGCAGGCGATCAGGGCCGGGATACTTGAGGCCGTATTCCGGCGAATCCTCCCGTACCTGATGAGCGCTGCCGAGCCTGGAAAGAAATAGCGGCCAGCGTTCCTGCAGAAAGGCGAAGAACGCCTCATCGTCCGGAACGATTTCAGAGAGCGGCCAAGCCTTGAATCCATCATGCCCTTTGAGAACCTGGATAAGCCGCTCAGCCAGCATCAGTGGGATCTGTAGCTTCCCATAGTGCAGGCGCAGCAATGCGCGAAGCAGCTCCACCTCGCCCCCAATTAGTTCCGCTGCAATGCCGAACACATGACGGAGAATGAAATCCTTGGTGGCGTTGTCGCCCATGCGATCCGGCGGCGACTTGCGCTGGGCCTCAAAAAGCGAATCCAGCAAGCTCCTGTCGAGCTTTTCAATGACCGGATAGCTCAGGTTGGGAAAGAGATCCCCCAAGTTGAATGAAAGCTTGCGGCCCGCCTGGAGTAGGTCGTAAGGCAAGGATTCCAGCTCCGCATCCTGCAAGCGGAGGACTACCACCAGATCGGTGTGCTCACCCCGGTCCCAGATCGAACGGTACTTTGACTCATAGGCGTATCTGAATTCGACCGGATCACTGAACTCGATCAGGTCGAACCCGCGCCCGCGAAGCTCCAATGCCAGCTTCTCCTCGGTCAGCAGACAATCCGGGTCCGCGACCAGGGTCAGCTTGCTGACGTTGGGCACAAAGTCGTTCAGGATGGCGTCTCGCCAACTACTCATTGAGCGCCTCCCTTGATGATCCGCAGCATCAGCAGCGACCGGATTTCCGGAACGATCTGCCGCGCTGATTGCAGTTCATGTCGCCACTCAGCCTCCTCGGCATCACAGCGGGCAAGACGGTACTGGCGCACTTCGGGCAGCCCCACTCGCTCAATAGCCTTCCGCCGAGAAGCGAAAGCGACCATGCCGCGTTCTTCTTCCCGGGTCACAGAGGCAATGTGCGCCTGCTGCAGGGTGTCAAACAGCTCCTGCCCGGCCTGTTCGGCTGCTTCCTGCAAACGCTCATGGGCGGTGATGGATTCATCCTGCCCGAGGGTGGCTTTCACCTCGGTTTCCGCTGTCTGCAACGCATCCCAGATATGCCGGGCCGTGGGCAGAAACAGTTTGCCTTCTTCGCTCAGAAACACGCTGACATAGCCCCGCCGCACCATGGGGATGCGCAGGAGTTGCGTCTTCTGGTCCATTCCTGCCTGAAGACGAATCTCAAACAGCCCCCAGAAACCCGTGATGCTGGCCGGTAGTCCGCTCACGGTTACGCAAGGCAATGGCTGACCTGCCGCGACCTGGGGCAGGTTCAGGGCAAGACCACGGACACGGCTATTTTCAAGGTTGAGCAGAGTTGCGTCGGTCAAGCGATTCGCTTCTCGGGCGCTGAATACGGCTTTGCGGTGTTCCTGACCGTCCGGCCAATTCAGATCCCACCAGGAGCGCTTGCGACTGGCCATACCGCCGTGTGAATTGAGGTAGCCCACCGTCATCCGTTCCACCCAGTGGGGCAGCGGATGCGAGCGCAGACGCTCAGCGGTTTGCACATCCGGCTCTTCGGATATGCCGTAGATGGCGGAGGACTCGCGCACCTGCTGAATCTCATCCCGAATCCTGGCCACCGTGTGATCGACGGAGGTTTCGATGCCGTCAGGATTAAGGATGGCCGAGGCGAACACATCCTCGAACAACTCACCGGCCTGCGCCGAGTCGAGCACGTCGCCGGTCTTGTCGATGCCGAACTCGTCGAAGATCACCGAGAGCTTCTGCTCCAGAACTTCGCGGACCCGGAACTCGACTGAATCCTCAAATACGAAATTGATCGCCTGTACGGTTTTGGGCTGGCCGATACGGTCCACGCGGCCGATACGCTGCTCCAGCCGCATCGGGTTCCAAGGGATGTCGTAGTTGATGATGACGTGGGCGAACTGCAGGTTCAGACCCTCACCGCCCGCATCGGTGGAGACCAATACGCGGTGCGATTTGCGGAAGGCATCCTGGGCTGCCCCACGTTCCTCCATGGCCATGGAGCCGTTCAGGGTGACCACCGAGATTCCCCGGGCTTCCAGAAACTCCTTCAGCATCTGCTGGGTCGGCACGAACTCGGTGAAGATCAGCACCTTCAGATCCGGTTCGTTTTCCTCGGCTTGCAGCTTGTAGATCCACTCGATCAGAGCCTCGGCCTTGGCATCCGGACCCGCCTGCTCACAACGGACCGCCGCTTCGAGCAGGGTCTCAACATGGCTTCCTTCGCTCTGCAGAGCCGACACGTGGGATTTCAGCAGCTCATCGAGCAGCTCCTGGCCGTCCATGTCATATAGCTCGGCTATTTCATCGTCTGGGCTTTCCGATCCCTCCGCGCCGTTTTCCAGTTCCGCCAGGCGCAGGCTGGCTTGTTGCTCACCATCCTTGAGTGCCGCAAGCCGACGCTCCAGCGTGGTGCGGATCGCCCGGGTGCTGGAAACCACCAGGCGCTGCATCAGGATCATCAGAAATCCGATGTGGCGCTTCTTTTCGCGCAGGGCCTGGTTGTAGCCCTCGCGCACATAGTCGGTCACCGCCTCGTAGAGAAGCTGCTGCAGTTGGTGACGGCTCTCCCAGGCCACCGGGGCCATCTGCGTCCGCCGGGGTTTGAAGAGCGGCTTGCCGTCGGCATCGATGGCCTTGCGCTTCTCGGTACGGATGACATACGGAGCCACCCGGTCGCGGGAGACGCTGTCCATATCCGGAAAGGCATCGTCATCCAGCAGGTTCATCAGCCGATGGAAGGCATCGGTCTTCCCCTGGTGGGGTGTAGCCGAAAGGAGCAGCACATAGGGCGCGGCTTCCGCCAGCCCCTTGCCGAGCTTGTAGCGGGCGACCTGGTCGGTACTGCCGCCCAGCCGATGCGCTTCGTCCACGATCACCAGATCCCAACCGGCGGTAATCAGATCCTCGAACCGGCTGCGGTTGTATTCGGCGACGCGCTCGGCGGTCCAGCCGCGCCGCTTGTCCATGGGTTTGACCGAATCCAGCGAAACAATCACTTGGTCAAAGAACGACCAAGCGTTGTTTCGCCAGTTACTGGTTACTGGTTCTTGGTTCTGAGTTGAAAACCCGGAACTGGGAACTCGTAACTCGGAACTCTGAAACGGCGATAGCCGTTGAAGCGTGCCGATGTCGTCGCCCAGCACGAGCTGGAACTGCTCGTTGAAGTGGGTCTGCATTTCCGCCACCCACTGGGTAGCGATTCCCTTCGGCGAGACGACCAATGTCCGACGCACCAATCCGCGCAGTTTGAGCTCGCGCATGACCAGCCCGGCCTCGATGGTCTTGCCGAGACCCACCTCGTCGGCCAGCAGGTAGCGCACGCGGTCGCCGGAGATGGCCCGGGACAAGGCATGGATCTGGTGCGGCAGCGGAATGACGTTGGACTCCATAGGAGCCAGCAGCACATGGCCCTCGGTGGCGCTGGTGGAGCCTTCGAGCACCTCGGCCACCTTGGCTGCGGCGGCCACATAGGCAATGCGCCCGGCCTCGATCTCCGGCTGCAGGTCGGCACTCAGCGGCCGCAATGCGGAGCGGGGCACGCGCACTACCGCGTCCTGATTCGGCAGCCAGACACGACACACCGTCTGCCCCCACAAGGTCTGTTCTTCGATGACCTTGCAGGCGCTGTTATGAACGGTGCTATATTGCCAGGAATTAGTCATGTGATCCAAGCGTTTCAAGAAGATCTCCACGCCTGAAGGTTGCTGAAAGTTGCTGTAGAGAGATTTCTCTATCTCCATAGCAGGATTTCAGAGCATCTTTCACATCTTCCACAGCGTTGGCGTGATATGCCAATTGGTCATCAGCGAATTTTTGTAGGATTTTCTTAAAATTACGATGCGAGACCTCAGTCAACGCAACACCCATGTCGTCCAGAAGCTTTCGGCCAATCAACATCGAAATGTAATGCGAGGCATAAGGCATGAAATCTGGTGGGGTCGAAGATGTCGGGCGTTTCCTTTCATTTTCCACTTCCCGAAAAATCAAGACGGCAAGAAGCGCTTGGGCTGCATTCAAATCCTTAAAAATGTCTCCATACAACTTCCCAAAGTGCTCTTTGCGACGAAATTTTGCCTGATGCGGTCGTTGCCTCCAGATTGCCAGAACCGACTCCGCAACAATGGAACTGGTAATGACATTTGAGCCGCCGCCCCCCTCTTCACGTTGGCGTTTGTATGTATAATCAAGATCGGTAATTCCGATTTCAAGTTGTTTTTGAATTTCGTCATTCGAACGTAGATCCCGCAAGTCAACAGGATTCTGGCTATTGGTCGCATAAGTGATGTCTTGGACAAAATCCTTGTGTGTCTCGGCAAGCTGATAAACGCGAACCATGACATAGGCTGATTCTCCCACTATGCCGGGCAGCACACCATTCAATGTTTCCTGAATCGTTTTGCAAGTTTGTCCGCCATTGATGACCTGCATGTTCTTGAGCTGAACCTTGTAGTCCGATTTTTGAAAGGCATTGTAATCAAACTTGTCACAAACCACGGTGATGCCGTTGTTGTAGAAGTAAAATTTATCGGACCGTTGTGGGTCACAAAGCGTTTCATGAATGGCTGTGTTGACGCGATTGGTGTGCAGACCGAGGTAACGGCGAATATTTCTTTCAAGAAGCTTGTCGCCATGGTCATTAAACAGTCTATGAATCTCTTGCACTGAAACACGCCCGACCAAAACGCGCATGTAATTCATGTCCTCGACAATCGCCTGGCCATTCAAGGTCAATGTGGTATCAACTTTTTTACTTCTTTGCAGGATGTTGACTATGGAGTCATGATTGAAATGGACGAAGTCAACCTTGTCGCCGTAATCCTTTTTCGCCTCATCTATCCAATTGTCAGCCTGGCCCGTCCATTGCGCACCGTTGTTGCACAAAATAACACGCACATTTGGAATGTAAGCGTCGCGGATAAGAGAACGGACTTCTTCAATTTTTGGTGCTATTTTTTCGTTTAACGCGACTTTTCGGTATGGGTCAAACAGCACTTGTACGGTATCAACAGCTTTCTGGACACCATTCTCTGGAAAGTTTGCATCGCCTTCCAGATCCTTCACCTTGTATTTGCCTTGGAAGATCGTGACTAAAAACTCCCCATCCTCTACCTCGCCGACATGGAGTCCATCAACACCGGCATCATTGCCGCCTTCGGTAATCAATTCAGCAGCCTCCTCTAGAGGCATCTCAAGGCAAGTTGAGATGCATAACAGCACAAATGCCACTGACTTTTTCTTGTTAAGATCATTGCCTTCCGGTAACCACTCGGGATGATCCTCAACAATTCCGGTGACCCGCTGGTCGATGATACTGGCGTTGATGTTCATATTTTTATATCCTTAATTTGTATTCATTCGAAGTCTCAAGTCCCCATCCGTGTTACTGCCTGGTCTTGATTAGTGGCGAGGGGAGAGTGACGAGTGGCGAGTTTGCTCATCAGCGCATTCGTCATCTTGTTTACCTCGATTTGAACCGCCTGAATTTCGCGTAGTTTATCAGGACCTAAATAATTCAATCGCTCGGCAATGAGCAGCTGCGTTTCGACTTCCGCAAGTGAACCACGGGCAATAGAGAGGAAATTTCTGAATTCGGCGGTTGAATTTCTGGCTTGCCCCTCGGCAATGTTGGATGGGATTGAAACGGCAGCTCGACGGAGCTGATTGGTTAATCCGTACAGCTCTTCTTTGGGAAAACCCTTTGTCACGTGGTAAACCATCTCCACCAAATCCATGGATTTCTGCCAAACAATCAAATCCTTATAACTCTTAACTTGCATGCTCATGCCTTTCTCGCCACTCGCCACTAACCACTCGTCCCTAGCCTTGTAACTGCCTGGTCGTACCACATGAGCAGCTTGGGATCTTCTTCGAGGACGTTGTTGGGGATCTTGTCGGCCACGGCGACGATGACGGCGTAGTCGCGTTCCTGCCAGGCTTTCTTAAATCCGGCGCGGACAGCTTCCAGGCGGAAGACCTTGAGTTTCTTTTTGACCTCTTTGTATTCCTCGAACTCCTTGAGCAGCGCCTTCTCGCGCAGCTTCTCCAGGTCGCCCGCTTTGTTGGGATCGGGCACATACCAACGGTCACGGGCTTTGGTCACCAGCGCCGGATCATCCTTGGGCAGGTTACGCAATTCTTTCCAGTTGGTGGAAAGGTAGGCGTGGATTTGCTCGGGCACCGGGCCTTTGCCATCGAATTTGATAAAATTTTGCTCTAGCAGCTCATCCAATTCGAGGAGCTTTTCTGTCTTTAGCCACCCACCAATTTCTTGCATAAATTGAGGTTTGAGTTCACCTGATGTTTGAGGCTTCTTAAGCAGTTGCTGCCTCATCCATTGGATGGCGGTATTTTCGTCAGTGATAAATAACTGTAGCTGTAGAACCTCACGTACAGTCATTCTCTTTCTATCGTATTCTGCAATTTGATCTGGTAGAAAATACATGCCATCACGCTCGGAGAAGCGCTGATTAAGGCCTTGATAGAACTCCGCCGCAGACAAAGGAACGGCCACCCCCCTTTGGACGTGAAATGCGACCATCCGGTCAAACAACAGAAAGTTTTGGCGCTCCGAAATGATTTCAACTTTCCCATCTTTGGAAACAAAAACAGGAAGCTGGTTGAGATGCGTTCTGATGAAATCCCAAACTACATCTTCGGTTCCCGCTCCAATCTCAAATTTCTTTTCTAGTCCATCTGTCGGTTTATATGCGGATATAACAAGGTCTTGATCAATGGCCCCAGCTCTATTTACTGCATTGAAAGACCGCTGCTGTTTATTGAGCACCCGAACATCTGCCACAACAAGCCCAGAAGACTCTATTGCCTGCTGTATCGCGCTCCAAACTGCATTCTGGCTGTTATGGAATTCGATGGTGATCCATCTCCCCGGCTTTAGAACACGAGAGTAAGTTCTAAAGGCTCCTAACATCATATTCGAATAGAATGCTAAATCCTTCTTGTGGACATAGTTCAGAACGCAATCGCTATCGACAAAAGTCCTCGTCTTAAGCCACGCCTCCACAAACATGTTCAGCTCTGCATATTGCAATGATTCTCCAAAAGGCGGATCTGTAAATATGTAGTCAATTGAACTATCTGGGTAATTCCTGAGATCGACAACACTTTGGGTGGATACGGTCGCAGCCCGGTGAGTTTCTACTGAAAGAGACTTCAGCTTTTTTATCTTCCTCTTGAGAACATCAAATACATTTCGCTCAAGGTGAAGAGAGGGCGTAAAAAGAGTGCCCGAAACGCCACCGCCTCCGCCGAAATAGCCTTGTTTTCTCGAAATATAGTTATTAATCGCGGTTAAGCAGAATCTGAAAAAGGCCGTTCTTCTGTGTGAAGAGAGCGTCTTCCCCCACAAGTATCCATAAACAAATAGAGATCGCTTTGTATACATATGAGCGACATGCGATAGCCCAGATCCATTTATGAGTTTGTTGGTCTGCCGACCTGGGAAAAATTCATCTGAAGGAATGCTTGGCCAGTGACGTCCTTCAAACCTTTGATCAAATTCTTTTCGTTCCTCGGGCGTAACCGAGAACGTCTTTCTTGCCGTTCCCTGCTTTATTGTCTGCTCAACTAGAGCAAACTTGGGAGTGCTTACCATTTTTCCAAGCACGGGATCGAACTCAGATGTAAATGGCCTTTCCAATTTTACCGCGCCAGAAGATTTCGACGCTGCTTTTCCTACTATCGTTCCGCAATCAGGGCATGGGAAAGATCCTTCCATCTTTCCATCTTTTAATGCGGCTTCCCAGAAAATGAACTCATGCGAACAGTTAGGGCAAAGGAAAACATCTGACCAGACGGCACTAAGCACGGTACCTTTTTGCTGACCCTGATAGAGCCATTTGAGTTTTTTTTCGGCACTCTCAATAACCTTTAATGCTTCCATGGCAAAAGAAGAGAGGGAGGAAAGGTCTGAGTAATTACTCGAAATAAACGTCGCAGCAGGTGAGAGGTCATTTAAAAAGGCTTTCCTCTCCCCTATGGTAGAGAACGGTACCCATAGCTTTTTCCCTTCGCTATCAATCTCTTCCTGCATAATCGAGCCATCGGGCTTGATTTGATAACCGAGGGACGATATTTCGTTTTTGTCACCACACATCTGTGCGGCAACACCTGCCATGCCAGTTCCACAGAAACCGTCGAACACAATATCCCCCGGCTTTGTGTAGTGGAGGATGTAACGCATGATGGCTTTATGTGGGACCTTCGTATGGTATGTGTGGGCGTTGTATATAGGGTCGTTTTTCCCTTCGCTCACATCTGCTGCAAACGGCTCACAGTGATATTGCCCAATAGATTGAGGCTTCTGCGCCTCCCACTCGGCAATGAAGTCAGCGATCCACGGGTTCGGGCAGGCGGTGTAATATGGCGGATCGCTCAAGTTTAGAATGTCTTCGTCGCTGCCTATTGGAAAGCCTTCAATCTTGCGGAACTCCGGCTCTTGCAGCTTCTTGCGCAGCTCCTCGGTAAAGTGGGCGCGGCGGGCTTCGTCGTTCTCGAAGGTCATGCCGAGACAAGTCACCGGGCCGGAGGGCTTCTGCGGCTCTTCAAGCAGCGAGTCGAACAAACTGTTTTCTTTCATCTTCATAATCCTTGGCTGGCGTCTTGTTTCTCAGCTTGGTCACTGGCTTAGTCACTCTTATTCCATGACGATCCGCACTTTGGCCGGGTCTTTGCCCTTGGTGAGCTGATCGATGTACTCCTCAAAGCGTTTCTTCATCTCTGCCGGGGTGGCCGGACCGTCGGTGACCTGCAGGGCCTGTTGCAGCTCCTGCGCCTTGACGGTGACCTTGACCAGGCCGGAAAGCACTTCCTTCAGGGCGTGAACAAAGTTGCTGTCCAGCGGCACCGGCAGTTCCTTCGACTTGATGAAGGCTTCCAGGGGCTCGCGGTCATCGATCTTCAGCAGATCCATATTGGCCTGGGTGATCGGGTCCTCCAGGTTGCTGAGGATGGTGGAGGTCCAGGCCGTCACCATGGCTTCGAGCTGGGCGTCCATCTGGTCGATCATCTGCGAGCCTGCCGCCGCGCCGGTTTCCACCGAAGGCCGGAACCCGCAATGTGGGCATATCGGCGAGGCGTCGAGGTTTTGCTCGGTCAGGGCGAAGCAGCTCTTCAGTCCGGCCAGGCGGTTCTGGTAATCGGTGAGCTGCTGCCGGGGCATGAGATCGATACCGGCCAGCTTGAGCAGGGTTTGCAGCCGCTGGTCGTTGAGCAGGCCCGCCTTGCGCTTGTCGTCGTTCACGCCCAGCCGGGCCTTGGTGTGCAGGCCGATGTAGGCGACGGTGTAATCCTTCTTCAGCTTTTGCAGCTTGGCCCCGATGGACTGGGACTGGCTGGCCAGCTCGGTCAGGTCGGCCTGCTTGAGGGCATCCAGCACGTCCTGCCGGGTGGTCTTCATGCGATCCACCCAGTCGTGCTCGGCGGGCAGCACCGCCTCGGCGGTGGAGAGCCAGGACGCCGTCGGGCTGTGGTCCATGATGAACTCGCGCAGGGCGTCCAGCTCATCCAGGGCCTTCACGGCCTTTTCGTGGGCCAGCACTTCGGGAGCGCTGTAGCGGAAGTTTTTCAGCTTACCCGGCGAGGAGTAGGCCTGGAGCGATTCAAAGAAGCCCTTGGCCTCGTCCAGCCCGCTGGCCTGGCTGGCTAGGTCGGTTCCCGCGAGCAGGTCCAGGCCCCAGAAGGAGAGCCCTTCGCGCAGGGTCTGCTGGGTCATGACGATGCGCTTGACGATCTTGCCCACCGCCTGTTGCAGGTTCTGCACCGGCTCGTCCTTGCCCTGGGTGACGAGCTGGGCCATGCCCGGCGTCATGCCGAGCAGTTCGAACAGCGCTTTGAGCGCGGGCAGGTTCCATTCCTTGGGCTGCTCCAGGTGCTTGAAGCGGACCAGCTCGTCCATGCCGGTCGCGGCAAGCTGCTGTAGTCCGGTGGCGTCAAACTTTTTGCCCGGAATGGCGAGCACGATGTCGCCGGAATAGACCAGCGAAGCCAGGATGACCGCCACCCATTCCGGCTCAAGCCGACCACCGCCGGGGTTCATGTATTCCAGCCCGTGGTCGTCCTGGATGATCTCGCTGCGGTTGACTACCTGGCCGTGCCCCTTGGCCTTGACGGTATCGAGAATGAACTTGGTGTACTTCGACTTGTAGGGGTCGATCTTCTCGCCGTCGAGCAGCTCCAGGGCGTCCAGCACGGCGGTGGCCTGCTTGGTGCGGTTCTGCCCGGCGATGGCTCGCAGGGCGTCCTGCGCTGCCTGGGCGCGGTTGTTGCCGGTGATCAGGACCGAGAAGAACGGGTAGTCCGGGGCCTGGTTCTCGAAGTTCGGTGCCAGGCAGACACCGGCGATGGTGTTCACCAAGTCGCGGAAGTTGATAGTCTCGTGAGGCGACAGGCCCGACAGGTCGCGGATGGATTTGCCCTTGGCCCATTCGGTCATGGACTTGGCACGGCCCTGATAGGTGACCTCGAAGGCATCGCTCATGTGCTTCTGCAGCCACTGGACCAGCTTCTTCAGGAAACCGTTGGCCTTCGATTCATAGGTGGCCTTGGCATGGCCCGAGGAGGTGGCTGCAAGATCCAGTGCGGCCGCATAGCTCTTCAGCGCAGTCTGGAATTCCTCGTCGGTGCCTTTCAGGCGGAAGAAGACCTCGTCGTTGACCTTGTCGTCCTTGAAGCGCGGCGGATCGTTGGGCTGGATGAAGTAGAGGTAAAAGTCCCGCTGCGGCACGGCGGTGGAGCGCTCGTTCGGTGCCCCGAAAAAGAGGTAGCCGGAGCGGGCTGCCTTGTGCTCCTGCCAGATCAGTTCGTGCTGCCAGATCTTGTAGCCGGTCACATAGGTGGCGTCCTGGCATTCCATGACCCGCTTGAGCGCCTCGTAATAGAAGCGGTCGAGCTGAGCCTGGCCCAGGCTTTCGGCCCGTTTGTCGATCAGGGCGTCGAAGTCGTCGGTCTTCTTCAGGTCGAGATAGAACTGGCGGTTGTCAGCATTGAAGGAGATGAACTGGCCGCTGACTGTCTTGTGGATCTCGCGCAGGACCGTTTCCACATGGGTCTGGAGGTCCTTGTCGGGTTCGTCGCTACCCAGCTCGGCGATCAGCGGATCAAACAGGCAGAGACGGTCGCGCAGTTCCTCGGCGGATGCGCCCATGGGGGCATAGATGTCGCCAGTGGTAAGGCGGTGGACGGACAGCGCATGGATCAGGCGTAGCGCCATTGGCTTGTAGTGCTTGCGGGTGATGGCGTTTTCGATGCGGGATTCCAGCACTTGGCTGCAATCGATGACCGCCCGGATCTCGGGAATGGCGCGGAACGAGGCGTTCTGCTTGAGCGTGTTCCAGTAGCTGTCAAAGGCGATCAGGCCGGGCTCGTCCTGCGGCACGTCCTTGCCGAGAATGCCTTTCATGCCCATGGACAGGGTCTTGAGCACCTCGCGCTTTTCCACCACGGTGACGCGTTCGAAGGTGTCGATGTAGTCGGGATGCACCGGGAAGAGCCGGACGAACTCGTCCATGCGCTCGTTGAGCCCGCCGTAATATTTGGCAAAGGGCATCAGGTAGTCGCGGATCTTGGCCTGTTGCTCGGTGGTTTTCTTCAGCAGGCGCTCGGCCACGACGAATTTCACGTCGCTGCGGGCGATAAGGATCTGCTCGAAGCGGTCCTTCACCCGGCGGATGCTGTCGGCGACAAAAGCGAAGCGCGGGCTGTCGAAAATGGCTTCCTGGACACCGGCCATGAAGCGGAAGCGCAGGTCCTTGCAGACCTCGCCGACTTCGCGGAGGAAGTTGAGGTCGAGGATCAGCTCCTGGTCCTTGCGGGTGCGCAGGTAGTCGAGCAGCTCGTCGACCACCAGCAGCAGACCGTGCTCGGGGAAGACCTCGCCGAACTTGGCCATCATGTCTTCGAAGGCCCGCTTGTGGCTGGTGATGGTCCCGGCTTCGGGGAACACATACTCCACACCGAGTTTTTCGAGATGCTCTTCCAGTTCGGCCACCATGATGTCGCGCAGGGACATGGTGGTGGCTCCGATCTCGGTGCGGATAACCTTGAAACGCCCGGCGATCTGAGAGGCTGCGCCGCGGACACCATCGTTCTTCAGCCCTTCCAGCAGGGAGGCATCTGCGGCAAGGCTGGAGACCACCGACATCAAGTGCGACTTACCGGTGCCGTAATTACCGACCACCAACAGCCCCTTGTTGTCGACCGGCTGGTCGAACTGCATCTGAGGGAACACTGCCTCGACGTTTTCCTTTACCAGTTTCCCGTCTTTGAAAATCCTCCCCGTCAGCTTTTCCGCCATTTCATCTGAAATGACATAGGTGTTCACCAGGTGCTGCGCGGCGCTCGATTTGTCCGCGTCACGCAACTGAACGACCGACTCAATCGGGTCGAATTGGATAAGGTCTCCGTATTTCATGCTTGTCCTGCCTCTCTATTGTTTTTTGCCGAATCGAAAGTGGCCGTGCCATCCATGCCCACAATCAGCGCATCGACCGAGTCATAGCTGCGGTACTCGGGATGGCCGGTTTCGGCGTACAAAAGCCTCCCGGAATTCATGATTCCGTTCCACGAAGCCACCACGGCCCGGTTTCTTGAAATGCCCTGGAGCAGGCGCAAGGGGTCCTGCTGGAGATCCTTGTCGAAAAGGATCTCGAGATTATCCAGCACCACGGGTGCTTGAGCCTGGTCCGCGATCTGATCGAGGATGCCCGGTAGCCGAAGCGACCGCTGCTTTGCCGTCAGCTCAAGCAGTTCGCCTGAAAGCGCCAGATTGACGTTGACGACAGATGAGCCGAATTCCCCGGCAATATCCCGAAGAACGCGGGTCTTGCCGGAACCGGTCTCACCCACAAGCAACACCAGACGGTGATACAAGCCTTCGGCTGCCTGGAGGGATCGTTTGATGTTATCGTGTATCGGTTCGGCGATGGTCGCTGCATATTGGATTTGACTTCCCCGATTATTCATAAGGTGCCCTACTAAAATAGTTGAGTAATTCAACGATCCTCGATACCAACAACTGTGGACACTACACCGGAACCGCTGGGGTTGACTTCGTTATCTAGAACACACCCAGACTTTTCGAGGGAGTTCGAACCCGTTCAACGACAGAGGGCGAAGCTACTTGGAATCCTTTTCGAATCCAAGAGGATTCGGATTGGCGCACAAGGCTGCAGATTTCGCCTTTTGACTCCGAGTTTAACAAAAAACCGCATCTATGAGTTTTGTTACGGAATTCTCCGACCTCCATCATTATCCGGCCAAATCGATCTTAATGTAGATGCCGGCCTTGCTCAGGTGTACCCGGAACGGACCCAGATTCAGGGATTTACGATAGATAAAACCCATAAAACTTTACCTCGCCCACTAATCTTCAAGCTGACTCGAGCACTTCAATACGGCACATCCTGCAGGAGTGGGGTGGACAAATACGGTCCTACCCCTCCAAAACTCGAAACAGTGCACTCGAAATAGGTGAACTGACCAAGTCGGGAATCCTTACAAAAAATCTTGAACAATTTCCAGACGGAACGACATGCGCACGGGGTGAAAGCGCGGCCTAAAGAAATCCATGTAGGTCACGGATTCGCAATTGGATCGTGAGACTCAACGGCCTGCTCCACGAATCGGACAAAGTCCCTGTTCTGGAAATCCCGGAATTCAGCCCAGATGGCTGAGGGAATTGGAGCGGAGAAGAATTGCTGGACATCGACATGAATCCCTTCCAACCGGATCACATTCGAAATCTCAGACGCGTGAAAGACGGCGTTCAGGTGGAGAATGAGGAGGCGAACGATCAGGCGTTCGTGTTCAGTGATGGGTTCCCGGACGAGGTCCACTTCCCTCTTGGTGATCCGGCTCAACGTCGTGTGTGTGAACAGGTTCTCCCAAATGTCCCGATGACTCCCGGTGAGTTCGATGAGCGTCGCGACCTGGCGCGCCCGGAAATTGTCGCGAAAACTGAGGCCCGTGAAAAACAGCCCGCCAACGATGCCGACGGTTTGAAGAAAATCGAACCAATGCTGTCCCAGGAAATTGAAAAACTCCATTGAGGCCCATTATACCGCGACGGCCCCAATGGTTCCAGGGGCCTCCCCTACTCGATTCGATCGGGAATATCGACTTTCGCAAGAACGAGCGTTTTCCTGGGAATCGACACTATCCGTTCGTCCGGCCCGCAACCAGCGGAAGGCGGAAGTTTTCCAGTCGCGGCATCCGTGATGTCGCTCCCGATGATCGCGAAATCACCGGAATCCAGTTCAAAAATATCCGGGCACCCATTCAAGGCCGCCGTGCGAGCCCCGTTCGCGTGCGGATCCGGTCCAAGTCGTTTTAAAAACATCATCCCCTCCAGTTCTTTAGGTTTCAGTCATTCGATCACTCTCGTATCCGGAAATCGATGAATACTCCGAACGCCTAACTATGACTATAGTGATCTGCTGTGTCAACCTGGATTTTGGTAATGATGCAGTGTGTCAAAAGATGGGATGCGAAAAGCGCTGATCACCGAGGTGATCCGCCAGCTGCGAATTGAACGGGAGAAGCAGAAACTCTCCATGAGCGCGGTCGCCCAACGCTCCGGGTTGTCCCAGTCGATGATCAGCCTTGTCGAAAACAACCATCGAAGCCCCACCCTGGACACCCTATTGCGAATCGCCGAAGTCCTCGAAGTCGATCTGGGGCAGATGATATCCAAATCGAAACCCATGGAATTAGGACAAATTCACGAATAGACTGCCGAGGCATCTCAACCATTTTCAAAAACGATCTGTTCCAATTGCCAAGCGATGTTTTCAAGGCTCCAACAGATTTATCGAAACCCGCTCTCAAGCAAAGATTTGTTTTTAAGAACCCCTATCCCATTGTGATGTACCTGAGAGTAAGTCGGCTTTCTCATTCCATACCACCGCATTCGCTCAAATCCATACTATTCATCCCGCCACGACTGTATTGATTGAGAAGGTTCCAACCCTCCGTAACAAATCCGCACTGATTCGAAGGAATCGTCACAGAGAAACCGAACGGAATTGGTATTTGACCATGGGCACGGACATTGACTAACTCTTTGAATTCGTTCCTACCCAACTGCTTTCGGCTTATCAGCCTTTCGATTCCCGCTTGATTCTGAGAACATCCGAAACGTAGTCCTCTATTTGAAAAGTACGCCGATGATTGTCCAAAGCACGCTGCAGCCGTAACTGGATCCCCTAGTTCACCAAACAGAAATCCGATTCCGTTGAGCGTGTATGCAAAACCGCGAGAATCACGAGTCCGTGCGAACACCTCCATTGCTTGTCGATAGCATTCAAGAGCGAGCACGTGTTCCCTGGATGATCTAAAAATGTCCGCCGTCGCTTTGAGCGCGTAGCCAATACCAACATTGAGTCTAAGATGCTCAAATAATTGAACCGCGAACAGCACCTCCTCAATCGCGCTCTCATTGTGACCAAGTTCCGAGAGACACTCCGCATGGCACTTGACCGCGTAGGCAAATCCACGAACATCATTATTTGCGGCAGCAATTTTCTTGGCTTCGGCGAAATAAACGAGAGCTTCAGAAAAGCGGCCAGAGTTCTTTAGTATTTGCGCGATTCCTTCCATAGCCCAGACTATTCCACGGAAATCCTCCAACGATCGGAAAATTCGAAAAGCAGCTAAATGCTGTCTATGCGCGACTCGGTAGAATCCTAGAATTCGATTGGTTTCAGCAATTCCCGCAATCACATAAGCCACTAACCCTGGATCTTGACACGATTTCGCGAGACACAACGCTTCCTTGAGTGTTTGGAATGCCTCGGTATAGCAGGATGTCTGACGCAGAAAACTGCCGTATGCAAATAGAGTCCAGGCCTGGCCTCCAGAATTGGCCGTCGCGCGGAAGAAATCGGATGCCTCAGCATATTCAACCATCGCTGAATGCAATCGTCCGAGGCGACGAAAACACTCCGCAGCACCGCGCGCAGCATGACCAGCTGCAGAAACATCACCCTCAGCCAAAGCAGCCCACTTTGAGATCAAACATTCCCTAAGATTTTCTTCATAGGACGACTCTTCTATCGGATTCCCACGAATTCCGGTGAACTCTCGCAAGATGATCGATCCAACTCTCGCCATTGGGTTAAGGAATGTTAGCCGAAAGAATCCCAAGAGGAATGGCTCCCTCAGTTTCAAATTTCTTCAAGAGCCGTTTATCCGCACCTTCCAATGAACGTTTTAGCTTCCTCGGAAGTGCCGTCCTTCCGCCTGTCAAACACAATCCAATCCATGCACGCACGGTTCCCCATCGGCATTCCATCTGCACGTAACAGTCGAAAGCGTTGCGGAATTCTCGACACGCCTCCAGCATTCGGTGTTCCTTGCGGAGAAGCTCACCACGACAGAGTGCTGCGTGTGCATACTCGCCTGTCAAATAATTGGGAGTGACTGGTCCAAAACTCTTCACTTTCCGTAGATGTCCCTTCGCGATTGCTTCGTCGGCAACGCATCCTGACGCTTGTGCGAGCAACATGTATATGGTCATAAATCGGTATCGAACAACGTTCTTTGCAGACAGCGTTTCAAGTCGTTCAAGACAATCCTTTCGTTCGTCTTCCAGATTCATACTCTGGAAAACGCAAGACTTGCGCCACAACACCGAACCTAAGAGCCCGGATAGTTCTCGATCAAACGCAATCTGCTCCAAATCAGAATAAATGGATAATGCCGTTGAATCAAAACCTAATAGCCTGAGTGAATCTGCTTCACTGAGACGAGCATAGTATATCGGTTCGTAGGCTGATGAAGGATATTCTGTCAGAACTTCGCGTATAAGTTTCAACGCACGTTCGTAACGCCCCATATATCGAAGCATCTCAGACTGCTGGCGTTTGATGTGGATTCGGCGAACACGAATTTCTGATCGCAAATGGATGGGAGCGACAGCAAAAAGTGAATCAGCTTCCTGGAGAAGTCGGGTTTGTCTGCTATATGCCTCCGGAAACGCATTTCGCACCAAGTAATCATCGACCATTATCTGCCCAAATTTCGTCTTTAAGGATTGGTAACGAAGATCGAAATCTGTGGGAGTCTCCAGGAGAGCCTCTTGAACATAGCTCCAAGCACGTCCGTAATACGATGATGCTTCGTGGAGCCTGCCGATTGTGCGATACGCATCTGCTGCTCGATCGGACCAGTGAGCCATCATTCTCATGTTTTTCAGCAGCTCAGCCTGAGAAAGTGAGCATAGGGCAAGTTTTACAGATGCGTCGTAAAGACCGTCGCGAGACAGTGCCAGATAACGACGATCTCTTTCCCCGCTCTCGGTTGAGTCCAGATTCGTGACAACTCTATCCGAGAAAGAGTGGCTCCATTCAGCAAGTAGGTCCTGATAAGTCTCGAAGTGAAGTTTTTTCGCGAGGAGCCGCAACGAGGTAAGGGTCATGACCCCCGACTTCCTTGCACGATAGATCGTCTTTGAAGAAATGCTGGGGGTGTTTTCCCTCGTGTCCCTGCAAAAATCTTCAAGATTAGCGAAGTTCGATCGCTGAAGACTTTCGCTGAGCCTTTCCCACCATCCTGCAGGCATCGCGGCCTTGTCCTGTTCGCCCTTGCTCATGCTGAGATGTCGTTAAATGTCCATACTGTCCTAAACATTCTGATGAACCGGGCTTTCTCTGTTCGTAGAGTCCATCCATGAAAGAGTTCGCGCCCGCGTGTGTGGCGAAGCGTCGGCAATCTGAACGGGAAGCACTCAAATTCCATGATCCCGGCAAACCAGAATCCAGTTGGCTGGAAATTCTTCATCAACGCATCAGTTGAGTAGCAATAAAAGGATTCGCAAATATGGAATCTCAGATTTTTCAGGAATTCAATCGAATTCGACACGCCTCCAAACCGGGAAGCAACTTTTATTAGCGTCCAGATCAGCACTTAAAGTGATGAACAAAATTGGCCCCGTCCTTGTATCGAACGGGGCCGCCCAGCGTTAGCGCGCTGAGCATAGTGAGCAGTCCGTAGTGAACACACTGTCAACCATCGAGATTCTACCTCGTATTCGCGAGATTGTACAGGTAACTCCTGCATCATCCCACGATCCGAGTCGGCCTGTCAAAAATCCATCGCGGATTCATCCCGTAAGCGCAGGAGTCCCCGGAAGTCCATCAGATTTGCGCCGTTTCCAAATCGCGTCCCAATCGTTCCCGAGACCGACTTCGCAGGTCTCACGTTCTCGATTTCGAAACGCAGTTATCTCCATCCTCAACAGTCCTATAAAACGATCAAACACAAATAACATGCGAAATCACAAAAACATGACAAACGGCTCCCTTCCACACAATGGCAACCGCGCAACGGAACCTCCGGTCAATGATGTTCCAGCCAAAACGGGCAAGAGTAGTTCCAGCAAATCCGTCGGCTATTATAAGGTTCCAGTCGATGACATCCCGAAGATGGAACCGGACCGATCCTTCATTCGGAGGGCAGCCTGGAACGGAAGCGGGGAGGTGGTCGTTCTGGAACATCATTCCGCTCTGTTCGCCATGGCGTTTGGGGCGGACCGGGAATCTCTTCTCGAGGCAGAACGCAACACTCTTAAGGATGTTGAGCAATGGGATGCGGAAAGGACCCAGCTGGAAACCGCCCTAGAGGACACCCGTCGCGACATCACAGACAGAAGTGACCCCGTTCCGTGGAGGATTTCCGAAAGGATTCGTGTCGGGGTGATGTTCCTGCTCGTGATTGTTTTCCTCGGCGTCGATGTCAATTACGCAGCGGTGACCCTTCTCCAGAGCGGCATTGAGTTTTTCGACACTTATTGGAAGGCGGCATTTCTCAATCTGGCAATCATTGTTGGTGGTGTCGTGATGATCGATGCAGTCCATTTGCATCTTTCATCCTTTCAGAATCGGAAACGTTTCTTCTTGATTGTTGTCAGTGCCGCATTCATTGCGCTTGCTTTCGCCCTTCCGGCGTTCGCCAAGACCTCGGTGAACATGGGGTTGGATCCCATAGCACGGATGACCGGAGAAGCACCGGTTCAGAACGCCCCGAATCCAGCGGTTGCCTTTATTTTACTGATCGTGGCTGGAAATCTCATTGCCGGAGCCATTTCAATCGCCGCGATCGAAGAAGTCAACAGGCATCGAATGCCTCACAACATACAGAATCCCGTGTGGGCAAAGTTGAGGCGGGACTTGGAAGCGAACATGACCACATCGCAGCCCCTCAGGGAAAGGCTGGGTCTGATTCGAGGAAGATCGACTCAGATCAATGCGGCGGAAACGGTGTTCACCACCGAAGCCCTTGAGCTCTATCGAATCGCCGCAGCGGAACGATCGGCATTCAAGTCTCTCTAGACCCTCCAAAACAGATCACTCACAAACACAACCAAAAGGAAACAAAAATGAAGCTAATCGCAATCATCACCACCACGGTTCTTGTTCTGGCGAACGCACACCGGTCGCAGTCTGCTGAACCGGGTCCCCGGCAATACGTCGTCGCATTGGCCCCGATCCTCGACCGGGAAACCGGGGCAACCATATTCAAGGAGTGCCTCGAATTGGTTCTGAATGAAGCCAGCGCCGGAGACCAGGTTGAGTTCATCGACGCACGGAGATTGGAGCGTCTGGCAGTCGTCTCGATTCCGAACGGCTCCGCCCGGACACGCGCCAACAGTCGCGAATTCGCCGGAAAATTCAGCGCGCTCAAATCTCACCTCACCGAAAGCTCCATCTCAAACGCTGACGAGCGGGATCAGCTCATGATTCCGATATTGATCGACGACGTCGCCAGGAGCCGCGACCAGTCCATCCCTCTCACTCTGATTCTATCCGGCTCACCGCTCTTCGTAGCTCAGTCGGCAACGGAACGAGCGTTCAATATGACGGACGGATTGGTTCCCGGAGACGGGATGATCGGGGCCTCCGTAAACCTGTCCCTTTTCGGAACAAAGGAGCGCAAACACCAATTGGACGGAGCCCGGGTGTATTGGTTTGCCCCGAACGAAAACTGGGCATCAAGCGCGATGCACCAGCGTGCCGTCGAACGATTCTGGACGCTCTTTTTTGGTGAGCAGGGTGCAATCCTCAACACCCTCGGAAGCGACGTCCAAACGGTTTTCGATCGTGCGATTCGGGGTGACGCACGGCCGTTGGTGGCGGCGACTCTGGATATGAACGACAATGGCATGTCGATGCAAACCGTTTCGGCTTTCCGTCGACAGGCTGCCGCTCCTCCCTCGCCGATCGCCCTCACAACATCGGCACGCCCCGCCCACCTGATACCGGCGGCCCCCAAACCCTCACCGTCCACCAACACGATCGCCCGGACCACCGCGATCCGAGCGCATTCCACATCCGTTCACGCCGCCGGCATCGACTCCATTCCGGCTGCTATCGCCCCCACCTCCCCGGAGCATGAAATACCGGAATCCCGAGCTCACTTCCCTATCCACCAGGGCACGACGCCTCAAACAACACCGCCGGAGTCTGTAACTTCTCCGATCGAAATCGGAATTCTGTGGGACGGACTCGACGGCACGCGTGACCTTGACATCTATGTTCTCCCCTATCCGGGTGCGGCAGAACTGAGTTTTAAGCGACCAATATCTCGGGACGGCAAGCATGTTCGGGATTGGAGGCAACCGAACAGTTTAACCGATTTTGAGTCGGTTCGCCTGAATTCGGGTGCACAGATCTCGAAAGTTGAGGCGTGGGTAAACCTGTTCAAGGGCAGTGGACCGGTTACGGGGAAGGTTCAGGTCATTTATCAGGACACCGTTTTCACCGGCACTTTCACGATTCCAGCCGCCTACGGAAACGCTGGAATCAATCCCCTGTCGCGGCGAACTGATCCTCACTGGACCCGCTTGGATCTGCAGAAAATCGTCAGTCAAAACCCGTAACCCTTGGCCGTTCGAAAACTCGGCCTCCAGACACACAAGGTCATTATGGAAACAAACTCGAAGCCAGTTCACGAAATCCGGATCGGCCCTATCAAGGGCACGATCTGGGCCAACCATGGATCCAACGGAATTCGGCATAGTGCGACCATTTCCAGGGTCTACAAACTGGGCGAAGAGTGGAAGCACACTGGTTGCTTCCGCCCTGCCCATCTATTGCCGATCGCAAAGGTCGCAGACCAGGTTCACACCTGGATCTGCGAGCACAGGAACTAACGAAAACATGGAACTTCGGACGGAATTCCGTGCGCACTACCGATCCAATCAAGGGACCAACAAGGCCACGCCGTGTGGCCACAGAGCACACCGGGCGCCTTGCCGGAGGAGATTCAACCTCCCCCTGTCCCCCTCCACTATGAGGAGAACAAACACAATCAAGATCCGGCTGACGGATGAAGAATTCGCTGAGGTAAAGGCGATGGGAAAGCCAATCGGCGGGGTGTCAGCCTTGGTCCGAAAGCGGGTCCTGGCACAGGGCGTTCCCCCCCTCAAAAAGGAAGTGATTCGCGAGCTCGCTCGGGTGGGCGTTGCGCTCAATCTCGTCGCCCGGAGTGTCAGCGATCGTCGCCCGATCGAACGGATCGAGATTCTCGCGGTCCTGATGACCCTGGACCGGGACATCCAGACAATCGGTCGCAAGCTCCTCAAATCATGATCTGCGGATTCTCAAAACACGGTTCCGGTCGCGGATCCAAACCGATTGGATATCTGATCGCGGAAACGGTCATGGTGTCCTGGGCCCCCCTCCAGTATCTCACCGGTGATAAGGGTAAAACCGGCAAGCGGCGTGATCCGATGCCCGTGATCCTGCGCGGAGATCCGTCCAAAACCCGAGCGCTCATCGACTCCCTGGATTTCAAAAACAAATACAAGAGCGGTGTCTTGAGCTTCGCCCCCGGGGAAAAGATCCCCCCGGAAACCGAAACCCAGATCATGACCGAATTCGAGCAAACGGCCTTCGCGGGAATCAAACCCGGGAACTACGATATTCTCTGGGTTCGTCACACCCACGCGGGGCATCATGAGCTCCATTTCGTCACTCCCCGGGTGGAACTTACGACAGGCAAATTCCTGAACATAGCCCCCCCGGGAAAGGGGTCTCGTGAACTGTTCGACACGTTCAGGAGCAAGATCAATTTGGAGTTCGGTTTGGCCGATCCCGACGATCCGGCCCGAGCGCGTGCCTTGCGCCTACCCTCGACCGTGGCACGATTCAAAGCCAGCGAACTCCGTGCCGGTCACTACTGGAACCAGGATGTCCGGGAGGTGATCACCGCCAAGATCCAGGAGCAGTTTCATCAGGGGAGAATCATCACACGCGAAGACACTCTCAAGCATTTGCGTTCCGAAGGATTCGAAATCAAACGGGTGGGAAAGGACTACATCACTGTTGAGAACGATTCAATCGGAAAGCGGGTGCGGCTTCGAGGGAACCTCTACTCTGAACGTCCTTCGCTCGGGGCCGAGCCGAGCACACCCGCAAGCCGCGCCAATTTGGCGCAGTTGAAGGAACAGCTGAAACGTCAGACCGAAATTCGAGCTGCTTACAATCGGAAAAGATACGGATCGCCGGAACCTGCCAAGGAAACGATCCGGGATCTGGAGGATCTGAAAGCGCTCGGTCTGGATCGAGGAACATCGGAGGTGAATTATGACAGAACTCGAGAATCATCTTATTCGGGCCTTGAAAGAATTGGAGAGCGCATTCTTGGAGCGCGAGCAGGAACTGAACAGCGTTGTCTTGCGCTTGAACAAACAATTCGACGCGTGCGCGGAGCAACTCACAAACTTGAGCGAGGAATTGTCGGAACTCGCGACGCACGTGAACACCTTGTCACAGCCGTCGACCAAGGCTTCAGTTTCCGCGAAGAAATCCCAAACCCCGCTGATTCACAAATACTCCAAAAGTACCGGCGCTCGCCGGTAATGCCGTCACGAACGAACCGAAACCGGGAAGCCGAGTTCGAGATGGAACGTGACCGTTAATCATGAACACCATTCAAAATTGCCTTTCCGCCGTTCGCCGATGGAATGGAAACCGGTTGCTGCAGAATATTCTCGAACAACCCTTGCTCCAGTTCTCGGGGAAAAAATCGGATGTGTTCACGGTCAGGGACGCATCCCAGGGTGTTTTGATCACCGGCGCAACGGGCGCGGGCAAAACCAGCGCATCCGGGGCGGCCCTGGCCAAAGCGATGCTTCGTTCCGGATACGGTGGTCTGGTTTTGTGCTGCAAACGAGATGAGGCTGATCTCTGGCGGAAATACTGCGCCGAAACCGGTCGGCAGGAATCTCTTTTTGTGTTCAGTCCGGAGTCGGACCACAGGTTTGCCTTTCTGAACTACGAGTTCTCCCGAGGGGACCGGGGCGGCGGACAAACAGAGAATCTCGTGGTGCTCTTCGCTGAGGTGATCGAGGCAATCGAACGCCGCGAGGGTCAAGGTGGCCGCAGTGATCCCTATTGGGATCGTGCCCTGCGGCAAATCCTCCGATCGGCGATCGATGTTCTTGCCGCCAGTCGCAATCACATTTCGGTCAGTGAGATCTATGATCTGATCACCAGCGCGCCGCAGGACACCGAGCAGCTTGAATCCTCATCGTGGCAGGAGAATTCGTTTTGCATGCGGTGCATTGAAGCTGGGGAAGCTAAGGAAAAATCAGAACGCGCCCGCCATGACTTCGAGCTTTCGGCAAAATACTGGTTGAACGAATTCCCCCGCCTGAGCGATCGCACCCGGAGTATCGTCGTTTCTTCGTTCACAAGCCTCGCGGACGTCCTCATGCGAGGCACTCTCCACGAACTCTTCAGCACCCGAACAACGATCGTTCCCGAATTCAGCTTTGAAGGCGCTGTTATCGTTCTGGACTTGCCGGTCAAGGAATTCGATCTCATCGGCCAGGTTGCTCAACTGATTTTCAAACTGCTCTGGCAACGCGCCGTCGAACGACGGGACATCGGCAGGTATCCCCGTCCGGTTTTCATGTGGGCCGACGAGTGCCAGTGGTTTCTTTCCAGGACAGACCCGCTCTTTCAAACCACCGCCAGGAGCGCCCGATGCACCAGCGTCTTCCTGACTCAGAACCTGGGAAACCTCCATGCCGCTTTGGGAAAGCCAGCGACCGATACGCTAACCGGAAATCTGAACACAAAAATCATTCACAACAATACGGATGTCGGCACGAACCAATGGTGCAGCGAACTCTTTTCCAAGAGTTTCCAATATCGCACGACCTCCGGAGTGGCAACGCGCGACACAGCCGATTCTCGGTATGGATTCTCCTCCCACAACTCCTCTGCGCACGAAGCACTGGAATTCGAGGTTCTGCCGATGGAATTTTCACGGCTCAGAACCGGCGGTCCCCAGAACAGGAACCAGGTTGATGGATACGTTTTCCAAGGCAATCGCACTTTCTCATCGGGCAAAAACTATCTCCGAGTGACGTTCAACCAAGGATGATGATGAAACGTAATCAAACAAATCCGTTCGATCTGGTAATCGGAACAATCGAACTTCTGGCGGTCACCTTGATCGCCTTTTCCCGAAAAAACCTCGGAACTCGCCTCATGCCGAGTCTTTTTAAATCGTGCATCGCGTCTGCGATTATCCTCGCACTGTATGAAGCGATGTCGCCTCCCCTGCCTCCAGTTCGGTTTTTCCGACATTTTGTCTGTGGCCTCGTCGTCCTTTACGTATATCACCAGCTGTGGGTTTGGTTTCGTCGCCGTCCGGACATCCATAGCTTTTCAATCGGACACACACGCCTGCCCCTGCCTGGAAACCCTCGCTTCGTCCATCGATACATCGAACCGGTATTCTGGCTTTGCATCGGCATCATCGTCCTTCCCATCGCTCCGTTGCTCGGAGCGTGGATATCAACCGCATCCGTTTGTCTGTTCATCGAGGAACAACTGGCCCGAGTTCAGGGAAAGAAGCGGCTCTTCGATACAATCGATGGTCGTATTGAAGCAACAACGCTGCAGACAGCTCTGCGGCCACGGACACGTTCAACGTCGTCCACCAGGAATGCCGTGGTTACCACCACCACGGGGCGATCGTCAACCGCACCCCAAATCTCAGAAATCAAGGAACGCATTGATCCCGCGCTCCGCAAACTGATTGAGTCGGACAAACAAAACAACCCTGGAGACCCCACATGAACCAGATATTCGTTCAATTCCTCACACTGTTTTTCATCCTGCTCGGGCTTGCTCTGATGGTCGGTGGTCCGCGATTGGGCGGACAAGTGATCGGAGGCGCAATGAAATGGATCATCCAGATCATCGGGCTGGTTGTTCAAATCGCGGCCTGGATTCCACTGCTGCTGCTCAAGGTCGCGGCCACGATACTCGGCGGTGGTTTGCGCTGGCTCACAAAACCGAGGCAACGAGAACCCCGCTATTAAATCTCAAAGGAAGACCGACATATGAACCGCGAAAACATTCCTCCTCGATCCGATGCGAAGACGACCACGTCCGGCGCAGCTGACGACAATGGGGACACGCACAATTCCGGAACATTCGCACCAGCACCGCAATCCCCAACGACCGATGTACCGCGGATGGCGTATTCCATTCGCGAAGCGGCCGAGATGCTGGGTGTTTCCGAGAAATCCGTGCGCCGACTGATTGATCGGAGATTGCTCCGCCCGTCCAGAGCGCTTCGACATCTGCTGATTCCGAAGAAGGAAATCGAACGGTTCCTGGAAGAAACGACTGTTCGCTGATGAGATCCCGGCAATGAGCAACCAAAGCCGGAATTGGATCCCACCACCCACCCTCAGTCCGCGACCGGGGTCGGATCGGATTCTACAATCCTGAAATACTGTTCGGTGGTTTCCGGATTGCGGAGGTCAAACTCAACCTGCCTGGTTTGTTCACCTGCAGCGCTTGCCGATTGAGGAACAGTCAGAAACTCCCATTTTGCTTCACCTCCGATCGATCTCCTTCTTTGAATCTGAATCCCTTCTCGGAAGCTTTCGACCGTAAGAGTTACTACCCCGCGGTTCTGACTGTAATTCAAAACCAATCTGGGATTCGACGTTGGATCCGGTTCGACCACTACCACGACAGGATCCTCAACTTGAGGTTCCAAAACTGGTACTTCTGGAATCAAGACTCCAGTAGCCAAGTCGTATTCGGCGGTGGTGCCGTCTGCGAATCCTGCGATGAACTTTCCGGGTTCTCCGGAAGTAACAATCCTGGTGTAAAACACAACATTGTTCTTGTCAGGATAGACCCACAAAGGATCCTCGACAGTTCCTTGTCCTGAATATACACTAGTGTATTTTACAACACCGTTCTCATCCAAGACGGAAGCTGATGTGACACCATCCATCCTAAGCTTGAACACTGTGTTCAGCACAGGTTCCTCCGGAACATACATCTCCTGAGGAAACGAGTCCACAGAGTCTGCGGTGAATTGCTTTGTAGCATATGCATAGGTCTCCCAGTTTTTGCCGGTAAAAAAGTATGCCAAGACATACCGCTTGCCAACATCAAGAGTTAGTCCCTGCTTCGCCCAGTCCAAGTATTCACGAGTTTTGTACTCCATTGACTCACTCTGCGGATCGAAATCCACATATGCAACTCTTCCTGGTACAAAGCTCCAAGCTTTTCCATTGAAGTACTTGAGATTGAACTCAAGCCCAACAGTTTGAGAATGTGTATACTCCCACAACGCCTGTTCACTTCCCAAGGGAAGCTTTTCAGGTACTTCTGCAGAGAACAAGCTCCCCGCGAAAAGAACCACAAACGCGATCAAGCTTCGGATATACATGGTTTGGAAAACCTACAATTCTTCATTCATACATGCAAGTAACACTTCTTTCGGATTCTCCCCACGACCGCTCGACCACTCCCTTCGGAGAACACACCCTCTGGCGGCATTTTTGAATTCGAGTTCCTGCCACACTTTGAGATCAATCCGTGCACGCAGTTCAGCAAGCCACTGGCGCAATCTCGGTGTTCGCGATTCCGGCAGGTAAAGTGCGACCAACAAACTCGGATCGAAATAAATCCTCATCGCCGCCCAGAAGAGACAATCTCGCTTCCAGCTTTTCCGGGAAGCGGCTTTCGCCCCCAAATATCGTCGAGCTTCTCGAATGTCGCCGACCAATCAGGGTTTTCAGGCGTTGGGGGCACGAGTCGCGCCAAAGTCTTTCGATTTTCGGTGATTTGGACTTCTTCCCCATCGGCCACCAGTCGAAGGACCGAATCGAGACTGCTTCTGAGTTTGCTCAATGTGACGGTCTTCATAATCAGCTCATGCTACCTCAGCATTTAGATAAATCAATTCTTCCGATTCTCGGCGCGTGTCCAAAAACCAGGGGCCAACTCTGCCGCCCGAAGCCCTTTCGTTTGCTGCTCAGTCGCGAACTCGGAGGAGAGGATTGATCGGAGGGACCGGAGGATTCCGCGTTGATCCATCATGGCCTGAAAACCATTCGCCGCAGACGAATCCTTTGTATCCCGGAGGTTCGGAAATGAGCCCGAATCCGACATTTTCTGTCCAAACGTTCGATTCTGGAAATTACGTAGATCGTTGTTAATCAGTGGGATTCTCAGTCTCTCGCCATAAACCAAAGATTCGGAGCGCCGTCATCCTACCCGCAGTGAGGGGGATTCTATCCGTCGCTCCCAAGCCAATCCTGGACCACATCCACCCCGAAGATTCACGGTCTCAATTCTGATCCGTCAGTTTCGGATATCACTCTCTCCATGAACCAAGGTGGAGCATCCCTTCCTCAATTCTCCACCCGATAGAACCTCATCGGCCCTTCCAATTCCAGGACATAGGGTGTCGTGGTGCCGTTCATCATCGGTGTGAAGGTTCCGTCGATTGTCGGGGAGGATGTTAAAGTTCCGCCTCCCAACCAGGATATGACAAGGGACTGACCGGACCTTTCGATCTTGAAGCGAATAGGTGTCGACCCGATAAAGAGAATATCATCAAGCGTCCGGTAACTGGTATTGATGTCGTAAATGAAACGCAACTCTGCGGTTTTTCCTGCGAAATCTCTGACATCGTACATTAATCTTTCAAGACCAACCGGTTCTGGAGTCCCGGGGACTTGAAAGAGCTCTTGACCGTCTAGACTTACCTGCGGGGGTTGTATGAGAATCCCCCCGCCTTGAGAAATAAAGCTCAAGAACGCCGCATCACTGGGAACATCCCCCCGCTGAACGAGCGACCACGGGGCATCCGGCTCGGTGAAACCGAATCCTAGAACGTATTTTCCTTTGATAAAATCTGGGTAAAGCTCCTTTGAGGTCAGTCCGACCCGGACTCCGCTCGAGAATCCCGGCAACACGAGGCCGATCTCCGAAACCGGTTCAGTGCCGTTAAACAATTGCCAGCCGGGGAGCAAGTCGGACGCCGGCCCTCTGGCTGTGGGCTCAAGCCCAAAGGATCCGAGCCTTGTGCCAAACACAATCGAGTTTGTGTTCGCTTCATCAAACCCAAGATTCTCGAATGGATCGGCCGCCGTGGCCACCACCATCGCGGCAGCGGCCAAGGCAAAACACGCAAGTTTTCCCGTGAACAGAGCCTCGATCATTGCACCAATTGCCCTTCGCTGTTGTTCCGGTACGAGCCCGAACCGGAAGTGACCGTTTGAATCGCGCGGACATTGTAAGCCCGTTGCGAGACCAGCGGACCCTGCGAATCCTCGTCGATATAGGAAAACGTCGATCCGGATACCACCGCCAGCAGCGCGTAAGGCCCCGCCAAACTCGAGGCCCGATATATGCGGAATTCCTCCGCCGGGTCTAACGGATCTTGCGTCCAATTCAAATCCGCGCGCGTGCTCGAAACGGGGGTCTTGGTCAGACTCGGCCGTTTGATCGTGTGCAGGCGCAAGGTCGGGTCTCATCGCCGCCCAGAAGCGACAATTTCGCTTCCAGCTTTTCCTGGAAGCGGCTTTCGCCCCCAAATATCGTCGAGCTTCTCGAAAGTCCCAGACCAATCAGGGTTTTCAGGCGTTGCGGGCACGAGCCGCGCCAAAGTCTTTCGATTTTCGGTGATTTGGACTTCTTCCCCATCAGCCACTAGTCGAAGGACCGAATCGAGACTGCTTCTGAGTTTGCTCAATGTGACGGTCTTCATAATCAGCTCATGCTACCTCAGCATTTAGATAAATCAATTCTTCCAATTCTCGGCGCGTGTCCAAAAACCAGGGGCCAACTCTGCCGCTCGAAGCCCTTTCGTTTCCTGCTCAGTCGCGAATTTGGAGGGGTGGATTGATCGGAGGGACCGGAAGATTCCTCATTGGTCCATCGTAGGCCAAAAACACTGCTCAGCAGACGAATCCTTTGTATCCCGCTTTGTATCCCGGAGGTTCGGAATTGAGGACAAATCAGGCTCCTTCAGTCCAGATGCTCGTTCCGATATTTGACGTAAGTCCTTGTGAGTCCGCGTGTGGCCACATAAGTCGTTGTGTACCAGCGAGATCCTAAGTCTGGCGTGTCTGCCATTTCACCACTCGCGCAAACAGGGACACATCTTACGGTCGGCTAAAAACAAACGGCAAGCTGATTCGCCGAAGCCTCGAGACCAATGTCTGATTGCTCGAACACGAGGATGAGAAGAAGCGGTTCTCGTTCTCATCGCGAGCGGACCTCGAGTCCAGGCTCCTCGACGGTGTCGATGCCCTCGACCGTGGGGAGCACGTGCCGGCCCGGGATGTCGAATCCGAGCTCCGCCGGAAAAGCGCCAAACGGCGGCAAAAGAAAAATGCCTGAAGTCCGTCTTTCCGGTCCCGCCCGCCAGGATCTTCTGGAAATCTGGGCCTTCATTGCCCCTGGAAAATCCGGAATAAGCCACCTTCAGCTTGGGTATCTTTCACAATTCGTGTCTTTGATCCACTCTACCCGCTAACAGCCCGTTAAAAAAGTAGGAGCCGACGTCAGGAGGCTCTAAAATGCCCAAAGATTCCGAAGAAATTAGAGTCTCGTGACCTCGCATCCTACAAGGTCTTGGAGTTTTTTAATGGTCCACTAACGCCCTGAACCTGTGTGTCGTGCAATAAAAGCCCTTAGAGATCCGAGGAACTCTGGTGAAGCGACCGTCTGAGTATTGTGTTCAGCCCCATCGATCAAAACCAATTGATATCGAAAACATCCCAGAGCATAAATGCCACTCAAAACAGGCTGGATGAACCGACCGCAGCGGGTCGCTTTCGCCGTTCCGACGAAAGCTCGATCTCGGCGAACGCGGTGTTCTGGACAAGCGCAAGAAGGGCAAGCAAACAGTCTTTGTCGCTCCGGCTGATTTGTCTGCGCGCCTGCTTAAACTGGAAAAAGAGGCGGGTGCATGAGCCAACGAATCCATCTTCGAAGATACAGCTCCCCGACCAACCGCCGCCCCGGATCAGCTCCAAAGGAAAGATCGAGGGCTGACAACCGGCTTTTGTGGTGCAGACCTTGAGTTAAAAACCCCAGTTTCTCGAGCCTATGCGAAATCAGGATGACCACGTGAAAAACATCGCCTTCCTGATGAACAAGCAGGGCGACTGGTCGCTCGCACCCGCCTTCGACGTGACCTACAGCTACAACCCCACCGGTTCATGGACAGCACCACACCAGATGTCGGTAAACGGGAAGCAGGATGGCTTCTCGCTGGAGGACTTTGAACGGTGCGCGAAATCGGCGCTCATGAAACGCGGACGCGCCACGACGATCATCGAGGAAGTCCAGGGGCTCGGGATGAGGCGTTTGGAAACCAGCACAGCCCGGCCGAAAAGCGGTAGAGGGTTACCTCACTCCATGACGCTTCGCGATCGTCAAGGGTGAGTCGGATTGGTGCGCCAGCTCTTGGAGTGCGTCGCGATTCTCACGGTAAAGGGGGCGGACAGATAGAATAAGAACTGGCGATCCTCTCCAAGCTTCGGAAACTTTTGCACGGCACGCAAGCTGCCGATCGAATTCCCGCATGGTGGTTGAAGCGTCTCGACAACCGTTTCGCGGCAGTGAATTTCAGAACACCTGGCAGTTGCGGTATCCGACGATGCGGGTAACGTCTGCGGGCACGAAGTTCGAATAGCCAAGAGTGGATCATCGGCCAAAATGCAACATCAGCCCGAAGAACCGACATTGTGAGTGATTCCTCTTTCTGTCCGCCCCCTCTACGACCTGTATCGAGGGGGTTGCTCCGGCAAGGTTTCAATTCTTGAACAAAAGAGGTGCGAACTCGCGCAAACTCCGTCGCCAGCTCAGCCATTCGTGGGCAGTGTCCGGCGAGACATAGTAATGACTGTTGATGCCCGCCTCTTTGAGCGCTTCGACGTTCGCCTTGGGGTCGCCACCACGGCGATTGCCACCGCTGCGGTTGCCACTGACCTCACGACTGCCGTAGCTGACGAAGACGAGTTTGTTCTTCTCCCTGAAGCCGGCCAAACCGGAGATATCATCCGGACTGATGCTTCCGCCACTGAAGAGGCCGATGTGGGAGAATGTGTCGAGGTTCTTCAAGGTGATCGTCTTGGTTTCCATGCCCCCCATGGAGAGGCCCGCCATGGCCCGGTTGGGTTGATCGGCGAGGGTGCGAAAGTTGGCATCGATGTAGGGAATCAGCTCCTTCACGAGCACCGTCTCGAAGGGCTCGATGCGAAAATCCCTCATGCCACCCATCCGCGTGTCGTTGGTCATGCCGTAGGTCATCACGATGATGAACGGCCTGGATTTTCCAGCCGCTATCAAGTTGTCCATGATCAGGCCCGCGCAGCCCTGGACGCCCCAGCCGTATTCGTTCTCACCCCAGCCGTGCTGGAGATACAAAACAGGATAACGCTGGTTCGGGTTCTGATCATAACCAGGGGGCGTGTAAACAAAGGCGCGGCGTTCGGTGTCGGTGCTGTTGGAATGGAAGTAGATCTCGCGCAGCTGCCCGTGCGGCACGTTCTTGAGTGCGTAGGAATCCTTGTCGTGGGCGGGAATCTCGACGCCGCTGCCCCAGCGCATCGCACCGAAAAAATACAGGCTGTTGGGATCTGGAACCTCGGCCCCATCAATCTTGATGGCGTAATAGTGAAACCCTTCATCCAAAGGCCGGGTGTAGCCGTACCAGGCACCGTCTTCGCCCTTCGAGAATTCGCTGCTGTCTCGGAAAGTACAGCCTACGGTCTTCGCGTCAGGTGCCACGATGCGGAATTTGATGCGGCCCTCCGAGTTGACCTGCGGATACTCCTTGCCCTTCTGGTTGGTGGGTGCTGGCTTCCAGTCGTCCGCAGGAGGTTTTTGCGGGTTTTCCTGAGCCAAACACAGCTGGCCGGTCAGGATGGAGGTGAACACGAGGAGCGATAATTTGGTTTTCATGGCTGAGAGGCGATGAGTTGGGAGTCGATCACAGATCAGGTTTATTGGAACAAGGAAAGGGGTAAAGGGGGCGGACAGCGAAAATAGGAACTGGCAATCCACTCCATGGTTCGGAGACTTTGGCATGGCACGCAAGCTGCGAATCGAATTCCCAGGAGCAGTGTATCATGGGATGAGTCGGCGGGATCATCAGGAGGCGATTTATCGGCACGACGCAGATCGGAGCCTGTTCCTTGATACCTTCGGTGAGACTTGCGCGAAAACGGGCTGGCGAGTTCATGCCTTTGTTCTGGCGGTGGACAATCATTACCACCTCCATGATGAAAACACCAGAGCCGAATCTGTCGGCGGGTGAGGTGGCTGCAGGGCACCTGCGCCGGGCGATTCAACTCAAGGCACAAGGTGTACGGGCACCTTTTCCAGGGGCGCTACAAGGCGCTCAACGTGGAGGTGCAGGGCATGGTTGAAGGGCGTAACGGACTCGCTCTGCCTCTGCGAACCGGCGCACCTGTAAGGGAGATACGGCGTTTTCGCCGACGTTTTGCCAACTCCAAACGTCACAGAGCCAACTCCCATTCACCGTTCCACGATTCCTTTCAAAACCCCGATCCGCCCGCCTTCGACTCGGATTTCGCCAGCCTCTTTCAAGCGCGAGATCGCACGATAGATCGACCTCTCGCGTCAAACCGAGTTCGGGCTCCAGGCCGCCCATGCGTCCTTTGAGATCGAGCGATGGATGCCCTTGGGAACACTGCCAATGAATCCATTTCAGGAGGCGATCTTCCGCGGTCTTGATTCCAATCAACTCGCGGAGCATCAGGGGGTGCTGAGGTGCGACAATCCCGTCCGCGTCCTGCGGACGGTCCGGGTAGTGTCACCCTGGTTTCGCGGAGGGCGCTTTGCCTGGGTTTATTGCAACGCTGAACGCGGTGCCTGTCTGTCGCAGCGCGACAGACTCCACCTCGCCCTCCAACTCAACCTCAACCTCAACCTCAACCTCAACCTCAACCTCAACCTCAACCTCAACCTCAACCTCAACCTCAACATCAACCGTCGGGGCGTGTTCTTCCCGTTGTCGATCGGCTGTTTGCGTTTCCGGCCCGAAAAACGTGGGGATGGGGTTCTCGCGCCAGATCTCCAAGGTCAGCGGGTGTCGGCTGTGGAGGATGCGTTTTTCGGATGGTTCCCACAATCATCCCAGCGTCGAGGCCACCCCATCCGAAGCCGACACAAGGATCACCTGACCCGTCGCTCCGAAGCCAATCCTGGACCACAGCCATCCCGTACGTCCATGGTCTCAATTCTGATCCGTCAGTGTCGGATGTTACTCCCTCCATGAACCAAGGTGGAGCATCCATTCCTCAATTCTCCACCCGAGCAACCGCGATCCGGGGACATGAAGCCGGGTTGCCGGAGAGGAATCGATGAGTCGATGGCGGAGACCTGCGGAGACCGGCACTCCGCCATCGACGAAGTGCCGGCCTTGATTGAATCCCAGTGCGGGTTTATCGGGCTCGGAAGAACCGCGCTCCCTCGGATGTGCTGATGGATGCCGGGCTTGCGCCTCCGACATCCGTCCATGGCCCGGTTACGCTGGGGGCGGATTGAAGCGTGCCGCTGAATTCGATCTGAATCGAACCCGCGGCCGCGCGCGCGACGGAAATCGTCGGCACCCCGCCGCTGCCGCCACCGCCGGTTCCGGTCTCGAGCGGCACTTCGGTGATTCCGGCCTGGTAGTGTGCTTTCACGCGGTCTTCGGAGAGTGCCGTGTTGTACATGGCTACTTCATCGACCGTGCCGTCGAAATGGAGCAGGTCGCCCAGCGCATACCATTCCGAATTCCACGTGCCATTGGCCAGGAAGTCGTGCATCGCCATCTCCTCGTTCCTCGCTCCAATGGCAATATCATCGCTATGATCGTAGAGGAGATGCACTCCCTTGGCTTCGCCAAATTTTGCCCCATTCAGGTAGCCGGTGATCTTGCCCTCAAAGCTGTCGGGGGCGGAGTCGTCACCCTCCATGACCAATACGACGTGATACGGCGTGTTGGCCGCGATCCTGGTGCTGACGGCGACCGGGTCGCCATTTGGGGAAAGGAGGTTCCCGTTGGCGTCCTGCGGTTCGTTGGGAAGAGTGCCGCCCCAGATTTGTTCGGCCCGATTCAGCACGTTGATCCACAACTCGGCTTCCGTCGGAGACGGTCCGGGTTGAGTGCCGCGCAGGTAGATCGTAATCCCGCGGGTCACGCCTCCCTGTTCGTAAATGATCTGGCTTTTTTTCACGCTTTCGGGCGCGCCGGCACCGAGAGGATCCGAAGTGGGCAGGTTCCGCGCCCTGAACCACAGCTCAACGGTTTTCTCTTTCCAGCCCGGATTATTCGGGCTGTCGTTGATCTCCGGATGATCGGGGATGTCGATGTATTGTCGTTTGGACGCGTCAAACAGGATAGCCGTGGAGGAGGCTCCGACAGCGACACGATCCGCGCCCAGTGTGGGTTCTCCGAACAGAGCGCTCGAAAGTCCGCTGCCAACTTCGCTATCCACTTTTGCGCCCCGCTGTTCGCCAAGCGGCCAATAGGCGAACGGTTGATCCACCAGCACGGCCGCCATGCCTTTCGGGACCCGGAACGTATGATCCAGCCGGCGTGTGACAACAGGAGTGCTGCTTTCATCGTAGGTTAATGTGGCAGTGTGTTCGCCGCCCGAAAAGAAGTCGCCGTTGTCGAAAGCAACGGTGGTTACGCTTCCGCTCTTGTTAATCTGAGCGGCCGATGTGCGATCCGTTCCATCGATCGAAAGCCTGACGGATCCCTCGACCACCCGGAGATCGGCATCGTGAATCTCGAACGCGACCGATCGGGACAACTCGCCCGACACCGGGCCGAAGCTGCTCACGTAGGGACGGCCCTGCGCGGTCCGATACGCCTTGACTGCCTTTGGGTTCTTCCGGTCATTGATCAGGATTTTTTCACCGTCCACGACCGAGAAGAACTCGAGATTGGCACCGCCGTTGCCTTCGAACCAGAGCAACCGGAACGGATAGACGCCGTCCTCGTCCACCACAACGTTGAAAAGGGTGTCCGCCGATCCGCGGTTGCCATCAAAGAACCCCAGGGTCGCAGCCAGTTGATCTTTCGTCGACGGTCCGCTGGAAACCTTGAAGCCGTCGTCGCTGTTCACTCCGAGCGTATGAAAACCCTTTTTAAGTTCCAGGAAGGTGATGAATTCCCCCACGATGCCGTTGTCGAGGCCGAACGCGCCCGGAATATTGGGAAACAACTTATCCGCAGCGCCGTTGGCACTGTTGAAATTGCCAGCGGAACCGCCGGCCTGTTCGAAGTTGATGACATCGTCGACGTTGACCGGCGCAATCTTCCAGGGACTGCCGAAGTTGGACGAAGGATCCGCTTCGTTAAACCAGGGCTTTCCGGTCAAGGGATCGAGCAGCTCGCCGGCGAGTTGTTTTTCCGCCCCCGCGATCGAGTTGCCGTGAAGACTGTCCACCAACGATTGTTCGATGCTCACCTGCGTCATGTTCGCCACAAACCCCGAGCTGGCGGCATCCACACCGGACGCCTTGAAGAATGTCGGGATGCGCGCGAACTGGGTGGCGATCACGAACGGGAACTCGGCCTGATGGGTTCCGGCGGGCGACCCGGTATCTTGAAAGGTGACTTTGATCGTCTGGGTGCTTCCCGGGTTCGGGAAGGTGGGAAATTCGTAACTTACGGTTGTCAGGCCCCCGGATTTTGTGACGGTTGCCTCGATCGGGGTACCGTTCCAAAAAGACTGCAGGGAGCTCGGGTTGACACTGATCCCGAGATCCTGCATGCGCAACGTGAAGCCAAAGAGGCCTCCGGAGAAGAACACGACCCGTGGCGGGGTTGTGTCGCCGGCGGGAAGCGTCAGCGTGTCCTTCTTGATGAGGGCCAGGATCGCGGCTTCGGCGGCGAATTCATCCTGGGTGACCGTGCCGGTATTGGCTTCGCGCTGGGTGCTCACCGTGATGACATCGTTTGCGGCGAGATCTTCCAGGAGAAACACGAGCGAGGCCGACGCGGTGTTGTGGCCGTCCAAACTCCGAATATAATGCGTTTTGGTTTCGGCACCTTTCACCAAAACTCCGTTCACCTCGACCGTGATTCTTGGATTCGGCCGCTCCACGGTGCTTTGCAGGGTGTCGTTGTAGACGAGCAGGTAACTGCCTGCCTGCCGCACCTGGATGCCTCCGTTTCCGCCGCTGTGACTGAAGGCGGCGCTGTCTCCGATCGCGTCGGCAGTCTTCCATCGGATGGCCGATTTATCGGCCGGATTCCAATTCAAGGGATCGGTTGCATCCACTTCCACGGCGGAGGTAAACAGCACGCCGCGCGAGGAATCGATCTTCTCGACATAGACCGAGCCCTGTTTTCCTGGCTGGATGGTCACGGCTCCGGCTTGCCCTCGCCGGCTGGTCAAAAACTTCAGCGTTTGATTTCCGGACACCTGGACAAGTCCGGACCAGTGAACCGACGCAATGGCATGCCCTCCGGTGTTGCGAATGTATCCCTGGCGGGCGTAGCCTCCCGGCACGGCAACGTCATTCAAAGTCACTTCGAGACCCGGTGCGGCGCGCTGAACTGCGCTGGCCACCGGCACGTTGGCAAACACCAGATACGTTCCGGTGCTCAAATTAATTCCTGCCGCGCCGTCCGAGTGAGTGAAACCCGCATCTTTCCGGACGGATGTCCAGGCCAGCTCCGCTTGAGGCTCGAATTCGTTGATGAAATCGGGGTTCAAATTCGTTCCCGAAGTCGGGCCGGACGTGAGCGCCGCAAACACGGTGCGGGAGCCTGCGACCTTTTCCACGTAAAGACTGGCCGTTTGAATGCGGCTCGCCTGAGCCACCTGCGCGTGCTTGTGCACCTTCAATTCGATGGATAGAGGATTTTTCAGTCCAGAGAATCGACATTGGAGTCGCGGAAATCAGGTCGCTCGAGCCGTCCGCGAGCAGACTTCCTTGAAGCGATGCGGCATTCGCCACGGCGGCATCCACCCGCAGCATCGATAGCAGGTGGAACGTAACGAAGAGGCCGATGCAGAATAGGAGAGACTTTCGGGTTGTAGTGGTCGTCATGCGTGGGCCATCGGTTTTTGTTTGGTTTTGACTGCAGGGCAGGACAAAGCCTTTCTGGGTTTCCAGCGCCTGATTGGTTGATGCTTGTTTTATGACAAACCTGCTGCGCTCGGTCAATGATTTTGGTCCGCATGCGGTTGTGCGGGGGACGTACGAATGAGGACGCCAATGAGAATTGGTGGGATCGCTCCGTGCGCCGCTTTTGTCCGCGCCCAGGCAGAACGCCCGCGTCCGCGGCCCACGCGTTCCTCCGGACGGCAACGCGGGTCCCATCTCAACCTCCCTGAAATCTCAGGCTCGGAAAAGGAAAAGGAATTCCGTGGACTGCGCTGGATCCAGACGCGCACCGAGGTGCCCTCATTGGCCTCGATCACGAGCGACCGGCCATCGGGCATCCACTGAAATTGGGTAACGTTCCG
>JAIPJX010000027.1 GCA_021733945.1 Verrucomicrobiota bacterium
GGGCGAAGCGTCCCGCTGAGCCTGGGGGGGATTTGGATCACGGGTGGCCAAGCGGCTCAGCGGGGACGCTTCGCCCTACCACCGTTGCGTTGGTGGGGGAGGTGGCGCGAACCGTCCCGGTGAGCGTTTGCTGAGGCTTGGATCCGCGCCCCCCGCGGCTCAGCGGGGACGCTTCGCCCTACCACCGTTGGGCTTTCTTACTCGGCGCTGACGCAGAACAGATGGGATTCGCCGCGAATCAGGAGGTGATTCGAAACGGGAACCGGGGATGCGATGACGCGTTCGCCCATCTGGTTTTCTGCGAGCAGCTCAAATTCCCCCTCGATTTTGGCGACGAATACGGTGCCGTCTTCGCGGGCGGCGTAAAGTTTGCCATCCGCCAGCGTGGGAGAGGAATAGAAATTGAATCGGGCTTTGGGGAAAGCATCGGTCCAGAGGGGCTCGCCGGTCGCCGGGTCGATGCACGAGATCTGTCCTCGGTCGCCCAGGATGTAGACCAGACCCTTGTAGACTGCGGGAGTGGGGACGAATGACCCGATGTCCTCGCGTTTCCAGACTCGGTGTGTGGAGGTGACATCTCCGGCGCCTCCGAGCTTGATGCCGTGCAGGCGGGGTTGACCGCGATCGGCCCTGCCGAAACAAACCACGGCGGTGTTGCCGGCGACGACCGGGGATGAAACGGCAGGCCAGAGGGCTGTGGATTGGGGGTTAAAATCTCCGCAGGACCAGAGCACCGCTCCGTTTGTGGCGTCGTGTGCGGTGAGTTGGGCGGCGCCCCAGACCAATACCGCTTCCCTGCCGTCGTGTTGAATGACCGCCGGGGTGTTGTAGCCGTGATCCACTTCCGTGGGGACTTCAAAGTTTCGCGGCACACGCCAGCTCAGTTTGCCGGTCTTCTTGTCGAATGCCGCGACCCACGAATCGCCACCGTGCATTCGCGCCATGATGACGTGGTTTTGTGTCAGGACGGGCGATGTGCCGAAGTCCCAGAAAAGATCGTCCGCGCCATACTGTTCAATCAGGTTCATGCGCCACCGGATGCTGCCGTCCAACTCAACGGCAGCGAAGGTACCGCTTTTGAAATAGACAAACAGAGCGGTTCCGTCGGTGACCGGGGACGGATTGCTGCCGGAACCGTTCTGGTGTTTTCCGGCGATTTCGGTTCCCAGGGTCGCTTGCCAGAGGGGTTTTCCGGCCCAGTTGAAGGCCATGACGGCATCAAAGCCACTGATGGGAACCGTCAGATAAATCTGCTTGTCCCAAACCACGGGAGTGGAACAGCCTTTACCCGGGAGTTTGGTTTTCCAGAGTACTTTGTCGGCGCTCCACTGGGAGGGATAAGATCCGTCCGGGGTGCTCCCGTTGTTTTCGGGGCCGCGCCAGCCTGGCCAAGAGGCTTCGCCTGCGGAGGTGGTTCGGATCGTCCAGGGTTGCAGCAGCAGGCAGGTCAAGGCACCCAACGCGAAGGATCGAAATGGGAAAGTCTTCATTTGAAAAAGGAGAACACAAATTTTCAGGATGACAAGTCGAAGTGAATCGTTCGGAGGCGGGCGGAGCGGCATCCACGGCCGATGCCAAAATGAGAATCGCTGCCGGGTCTTCCCTTGGCTTGACGGAACGGGGGATGGGCACCTAGGGTAGCGCGCTATTCTTGGTGCTGGATGTGTGGTTTCCGGATGGCCGAATTCTCCTTTTTCCCGAGCACCGAGCGAAAAACAGCCATGTACGAAAGAATTTACAGATCGTTGTATCGAATCCGGCGGGTGGAGGAGAGGATTGCCGAAGTGTATCCCACCGACACGATCAAGAGCCCGGTGCACTTGTCGATCGGTCAGGAGGCCGTCTCCGTGGGCGTCTGCGAGGCGTTGCGGCCGCAGGACGTTGTGTTTGGCACCTATCGGAGCCATGCCTTGTTCCTTGCAAAAGGAGGGGATCTCAAGGCAATGATCGCCGAGCTTTACGGGAAGGTAACGGGTGTGGCGCGGGGCAAGGGGGGGTCCATGCACATGATCGACCTGAAGGCCGGGGTCATGGGGACGTCCGCCGTGGTGGGCACCACGGTTCCCAATGCCGTGGGATATGCGTATGCGGTGAAATACCGGCGTGAGAACCGGCTGGTGGTGAGTTTCCTCGGGGACGGCGGTGTCGATGAAGGGGTGTTCGCCGAGAGTCTGAACTTCGCCGCACTGAAGAAGCTGCCGATTATTTTCATCTGCGAAAACAACGGGTACGCCATTCACACCCACCAGCGGCTGCGGCATCCGGCGCTGAACATCTGTGATCGGGCCGCCGTGTACGGCATTCCCACGGAACGAATCGAGAACAACGAGACGTTGCGGATTCATGAGCGGGTCAAGAGTGCGGTGGACGCGATTGAGAACGGAGGGCAGGGCCCGTATTTCTTCGAGTGCATGACGTATCGATGGAAGGAGCATGTGGGACCGAACGAGGATTACCAACTGGGCTATCGTTCCCGGGAGGAAGCTGAGCCGTGGATGCGAAACGATCAGGTGGGTGTGCTCGGTGCGTTGGTGGAGGAATCGGCGCGGAAATCGATCGAGCAGGCGGTGGACGCGGAGATTGCCGAGGCGTTTGCCCTGGCTGAATCGGATCCGTTTCCTGCGGCGTCCGAGTTGATGGCGGATGTGTATAAATAGGGGGAACCATGGAACGGATCATACAATACACGGAAGCCCTGCGAGAAGCGGCGGATCAGGAGATGGAGCGGGATGCGTCGGTGCTGGTTTTTGGACTGGACGTGGACGATCCCAAGGCGATTCAGGGGACGACACGGGGGTTGCTCGAGAGATACGGCGCCGAACGGGTGTTTGGCACTCCGTTGTCCGAAGACGCCATGACCGGTGCTGCGATCGGAATGGCGCTGGCGGGGTTGCGTCCGGTGCATGTGCACATCCGGATGGATTTTCTGATGCTGGCGATGAACCAGCTGGTGAACGTGGCGGCCAAGAGCCGTTATATGTTTGGGGGTGCGGTGCATGTGCCCATGGTGGTGAGATCGATGATCGGCAAGAGCTGGGGGCAGGGCGCGCAGCATTCGCAGGGGCTTTATTCGTTTTTCATGCATGTGCCGGGTTTGAAGGTGGTGGCACCGACGACGCCGTATGATGCCAAGGGCTGTCTGATCGCGGCGATTCGCGATGACAATCCGGTGATGTTTGTGGAGCACCGGATTCTGCATTTTCAGAAGGGCCCGGTGCCGGAGGCCCCGTACAGCGTGCCGCCCGGCAAGGCCCGGGTGACGGCCAAGGGCGATGATATCACGCTGGTGGGTATTTCGTACATGCAGGTGGAATGCCAGCGGGCGCATCATTATCTGGCGGGGGAGGAGATTGGCGCGGAGGTGATTGATCCGATCTGGCTGAGTCCGCTGGATATCGACACCATAGTTGATTCGGTCCGCAGGACGGGTCGGTTGCTGGTGGTGGACAATGGCTGGAGCACCTGCGGGGCTTCCGCGGAGATCATTGCCCAGGTGATGGAACAGCTCCAGGGCGAGCGCGAAGTCCGTGTGAAACGAATGGGTTTTGCTCCGGTGACCTGTCCCACGACACCGAATCTGGAGGATGCGTATTACCCGAACGCACGGACGATTGCCGCGGCGGCTTACTGGATGGTGAGGGCGTCCGGAGCTTCGTGGATGCCGGAGGAGCGGAAGGATCTGCAGTCGATTGAATTTAAGGGGCCGTTTTAAGATGTCTACCGTGAGCCCTAGTCTGGACCTGGATTGGCCGTTGATGCGAAACAACATCACGCGGTCCGATCTGGACGCCGTGATCGGGTTTCTGCAGCAGGATGACCCGATTCTGACTCAGAGCGCGCAGGTGCGTGCGTTTGAGCAGGAGTGGTCCGATTGGTTGGGGGTGAAACACAGTGTGTTTGTTAATTCGGGAGCTTCGGCAAATCTCCTGACGATGGCGGCCTGGCGGGAGTTGCACGGCGGCGGGGAGATCATCGTTCCGACGTTGACATGGGTGTCCGATATCGCGTCGGTGCTGCAATGGGGGTTTCAGCCGGTGTTTGTCGACATTGATCCGCAGACACTCTGCATGGACAACAAGGAGGTGTTGATCAAGCTGACATCGGAGACCCGGGCGGTGTTCCTGACGCATGTGCTTGGGTACAACGGGTTGACGCAGGAATTGATGGATGAATTGAAGGAGCGGAACATTCCGTTGATTGAGGATGTGTGCGAGGCGCATGGAGCGACCTGGAACGGGCGGAAGCTGGGGACCTATGGCCATGTTTCAAACTTCTCGTTCTACTATGCCCATCACATGAGCACGATCGAGGGGGGGATGATTTCCACCAACGACACGGGGTTGTATGAGACGGTGAGGATGTTTCGATCGCACGGCATGGTGCGGGAGTCGGACTCCGAATCGGTGAAACGGACTTACAGCGAGAAATACCCCGACCTGAACCCGGACTTTATTTTTGCGTTTCCGGCCTACAACGTTCGCAGCACCGAGATCAATGCGGTGATGGGGCGGGAACAGTTGAGGCGGCTGGACGCGAACAATGCGATTCGGACCGAGAATCTGAAGCTGTTTCTGAAGCATCTGGATCCGGAGCGTTACCGGACGGATTTCCGGGTGGAGGGGAGCTGCAATTACGCGTTCACACTGGTGATGCGGGAGGCGGATCCCGAGTTTCGGGATCGCCTGGAACTGGCGTTGAGGGCTGCGAAAGTGGAGTTTCGCCGGGGAACGGCTGGTGGCGGCAACCAGCTCCGGCAGCCGTATGCCAGGAAACGCGTTGGGGACCGGGAATTTGAGAACTATCCGCAGGTGGATCATGTGCATTTTTACGGCTACTATATCGGGAATTATCCGGACCTGGATTCCCGGAAGATCGTGCGGTTGTGCGAGCTGTTGAACGGTTTAAAATGAGCGCGTGTTTGACAAACGGATTCTTCGAATGAACCGACCGTTGGATGTTCTTTTTGTGCACGCCGACTCGGCGGCACAGGCGTATCAGGATCTGAGCCGGACCTATTCAGCGATCGAGCCCCCCACCTGGTGCCTTCTGTTGGCGCAAAGTTGTCGGTCCAAGGGATACGGGGTTGCGATCCTGGATTGCGGTGCCGAAAGACTCACCCACGCGCAGGCGGCATCGCGGATCCTCGAGACGAAGGCGCGCGTGGTCTGTTTCGTGGTGTATGGCCAGAACCCGAATTCGGGCACGACCAACATGATCGGTGCCACGGCGTTGTGCCGGGAATTAAAACAGCTGGCTCCGGACGCGCTGACCTGCTTTGTGGGATCCCATGTGAGCGCATTGCCGCGGGAGGTTTTGGGGGATCCGGTGGTGGATCTGGTGCTGCTGAACGAGGGGGTGTACGCGCTGCACAACCTGCTTCAGACCGATTTGCAGAGTGGATTGGACAAGGTGCGGGGCATCGGATTTAAGCGCGAAGGAGCGCTCGTGATCAACGCGCCGGAGCGGGTGGTGCCCCAGGATCGAATGGACATTGACCTCCCGGGATATGCCTGGGATCTGCTGCCGTATCGGGACAAGCCGCTGGATTTATACAGGGCGCATTTCTGGCATGCCGAGTTCAACCACGCGCTGCGCACGCCGTTTGCGGCGATCTATACCTCGCTGGGATGCACGTTCAAATGCGATTTCTGCATGATCAACATCCTCAATCGCGAGGATAACAGCGAGGGAGTGGTGTCCGCGAACTCGCCGAACATGAGGTTTTGGAGTCCGGAGTTCATGCTGGGTGAATTTGACAAGCTGGCGGGGCTGGGCGTGGAAACGATCCGGATTTCGGACGAAATGTTTTTCCTGAACAAGCGCTACTACGAACCCTTGCTGCGAGGGTTGGTGGATCGCGGGCATGGGTTCCGGATGTGGTCCTATTCCAGGATCGACACGGTGCGGGCGCAGTATTTGGATTTGTTTAAGAAGGCGGGCATTGGCTGGCTGGCGTTGGGAGTTGAGGCGGCGAGCCAGGTGATCCGGCGGGAGGTCTCGAAGGGATCGTTCCAGGAGGTCAACATCCGCGAGGTGGCGAGGGTGATTCAGGAAAGCGGCATTCACATCATCTCCAACTACATTTTCGGGTTTCCAGACGACACGATGGAGACGATGCAGCAAACGCTGAATCTGGCGCTGGAACTGAACACCGAGATGGCCAATCTCTATCCGTGCCAGGCGTTGCCGGGGAGTCCGCTGCATCGGACGGCGCAGGAGAACGGCTGGGAGCTGCCCGATTCGCACGCGGGTTATGCGTTTTTGTCGTATGAATCGCAGCCGTTGCCGACCAGACATTGCAGTTCGGCCGAAGTGCTGCGGTTCCGGGACGAAGCCTGGCAGAAATATTTCACCCATGAACCGTATTTGAATCTGGTGGAACGGAAGTTCGGTTTGGAACAGCGGCGCAATGTCGAAGCCATGGCGTCGATCCGGTTGCGTCGAAAAATACTGGGGGACGCACCCGCCCCCTGATTCCACGTGCCGCCGACTGCTGTTCATTGATTCACGACCCAATCCCGATGCCCGATCTCAGCATCATCATTGTCTCCCACAACAAGCCGGTGCTTGTAAAAGAGGCGGTGCAAAGTGTCCTGAACCAGACCCACGCCGACTGGGAAGCCGTGTTGGTGGATAGCGGCGTGTTGCTGGAGCAGGGTTGCTTTGGATTTATTCAGGACCCGCGTTTCCGGGTGATTCCATCGGGAGAAACGCGGGAACTTGCCGGGCGAAAGAACATGGCTTCCTGGTGTTTCAACCGGGTTCTCAATGAGGGATTGGTGAGCGGGGAACTGATTCTCTATTTGTGCGACGACGACCTGCTGTATCCGGAAGCTTTTGAGACATTGTGGCGGTTCTACACAGAGCACGGGCGTGAGCCCCAGGCGATGTATGCGTCGCAGGACATTGGAGTGCTGGAGCGCGACGGCACAACGCGGGTGATTGGCAAGAGGCTGGCGGACCGGCTTGCGGGAAAGGTGTGCAGGGGAAGCCGGTTGGATTGCCGGGTCGATTACCTGCAGTTCTGTCATACGCGGCAGGTGCTGGCGAAGTTCCGCGAGGTGTATGGCACGGACCGGTTTCATTCGGAAGACAAGGAAGAAGCCAGTCATGCGGACGGCATTTTTATGGAGCAGATTGGTGCCCTGGTGCCGGTGCATCCCGTGCCGCAGGTGCTGAGTCTGAATCGCCGGACCCCGGACAGTGCGAACCTGGTCTATTCGGACAATCGTTTGGGCCGTGGCATCAACCTGATCCGGGCCAAGCTGAAGGGGGCGGTGCGCCGATTGAAGGGCAAACGATGAACGCGCCGAAAAGCATCCGCGTGCTGTATGTGCACAACAGCGCCGACATTTACGGCGCGAGCCGGTCGCTTCTGAGGTTGTTGCCGAGAATCCGGGAGCGCGGTTTTGCGCCGTGCGTCGTGTTGCCGGAGGACGGGCCGTTGCGGCGCAGAATCGCGGAACTGGATGTGGAGGTGATCATCGATCCCTGGTTGTCCGTGATTGATCGGGCGAGTTTCCGCGGACTGAAGCTGGTTTGGTTTGGTCTGAGATTTCCGGTGTCGGTGTTCCGTTTGTTCCGTTTGATCCGCACCCGGGGCATTGGTCTGGTGCACACGAACACCGGTGTGATGCCCTCGCCCGGGCTGGCGGCCCGCCTGGCGGGGGTGCCGCATGTGTGGCATGTGCGCGACAGTTTTTTGGAGTTTCGTTCCCTGTGGAAGGTTTATCGCCGGTACATCACGACGTTTGCGAATCGCGTGCTGGCGGTGTCGAACCCGATCGCAGGGCAGTTCGACGGGGCCCGCAATGTCAGCGTGGTGCACAACGGCGTGCCGATGGAGGAATTCCCGGATGTGGGGCCGGAGGAGGCGGCAGCCGTCCGGAGCAAACACGGTCTGGATGGGCTGCCGGTGGTGGGCTGTGTGGGGCGGATCAAGTTGGTGCGAAAGGGGCAGGAGACCCTGGTGCAGGCTGCGGGTCTGCTCAAAGAGCGGGGGATCCGTGCGAAATACCTGTTTGTGGGATCTCCGTTTCCCGGCAACGAAGATCATCTGCGCACCCTGCAGCAAATGGCGCGGGATCTGGGGGTGGAAGGGAACATGGTGTTTACCGGGGAAATGGCCGATGTGCGGCCGGCGTATGCGGCGATGGATGTATTTGTGCTGCCCTCGGGCCAGCCGGAGCCGTTTGGCGGGGTGGTGCTCGAAGCGATGGCTTTGAAGCGACCGGTGATCGCCACGGCAATCGGTGGATCGCTCGATCAGGTGGAGGACGGGCAGACCGGGTTTCTGGTGCCTCCGGGGGATCCGGCGGCACTGGCAGAAAAGATTGCTGTGCTGTTGCAGGATCCGCAGCGACGTAAGAGTATGGGGGACGCCGGACGGCAGCGACTCGAGCGGCTGTTCTCGATTGAAATCATGATATCAAGATTTGAAGGCGTTTACCGTGATCTCACAGGAATAAAATGAGCGGAACGAATCCAGCACGATCGGAGGTCGGTACCGGGTCGGAGGGAAAAGGCGTGGCGGGATCCAGGCCGACGCCGAGGGTGTTTCTCGAGCGTTTGGGGGAGACCTACGACGCGACCGTGTTGGCGGGGCTGGAATGGGCGGGTTTTTTTGAAACCGTCAAACCGGGGTCGACCGTTTTCCTGAAGCCGAACCTGACGTTTCCGACCTATCATCCCGGGGTCATGACCTCGTTTGAGTGCCTGACTGCCGTTACGGAATTACTGGTGGCCAGGGGGTATCAGGTGATCATCGGGGAAGCGGACAGCGGTGGGTACAATCGTTTTTCGATTGATGAGGTGTTTCGCAAGATCGGCATTCAGGAGCTGGCCGAACGAACGGGAGCCCGGATGGTGAACATCAGCTTTACGGAGCCGGAGATCATTCGGATCAAGAAGGGATTTCGGCGGCTCTCGGTTCCGTTGCCCAAGCTGATCCTGCACGAGATTGACGCGTTCATCACGCTGCCGGTGCCCAAGATCCACATGAACACACTGATCTCCATGTCGATCAAGAACCAGTGGGGATGCATCCAGGAACCGAGCGAACGATTGAAGCTGCATCCGTATTTTGCGGAGGTCATCTTTGAGGTTTGCCGCCGGTTGCCCAAGGCGTTTTCAATCATCGACGGGCGGTATGGCTTAAACGGGAGCGGACCGATGCGGGGCAACCCGGTCCGGTTGGACTGGCTCCTGGTATCGAATGATCTGGTGGCCGCGGACCGGGCCTGTTGCCGCCTGATGCAGGTGGAGGAAGAGCGGGTGGGGCATTTGCGCTATTTCCGGTCGCAAGCCTGGTGGTCCGAATACGATGCGATAGAGTTCAACCAGCCGTTGGAACCGTTTGTGAAGGAGAAGTTTTACCTGCGCCGGGCGTGGACCGATCTTCCGGGACTCGCGTGTTTCAACAGCGCCTTTTTGGCCTGGTTGGGGTATCGGTCCCCGCTCGCCAGCCTGTTGCATTGGCTGTTATACCTATTCCGCGAGCCGTTTTACGATTACGAAGGTGAGAAGAAACGGGTGCGTGACAAGTAGAAATACCCGCCGGGCATCCTTCGGACTGCCGGTTGGCATTGGAGTTTCATCGATGGATCTGAATCAACAGACGGTGCAAGAGGATGGCTCCGGTCGTTCGGGGCCCGCTGTGCAGCGAGTGAATGTTCTCGGCGTCGGGCTCAGTGTGCTGAATCTGGAAACGGCGGTGGCGGCGATTGCAGAGGCGGTGCAGACGCGAACCAAGGGGTATGTCTGTGTAACCGGGGTTCACGGGGTGTCCGAGGCCCAGAGTGATCCGGCGTTCCGAACGATTTTGAATCGGGCATTTCTTTGTACTCCGGATGGCATGCCGATGGTGTGGATGGGCAAGGCGGCGGGATTCCGAGAAATGGATCGGGTTTACGGGCCGGACCTGATGCTGGAGGTGTTTCGGTGGAGTCAGAAGCGGCCGGTCCGGCATTTCTTTTTCGGAGGTGCTCCCGGAGTTGCCGGGGAGTTGAAGGCCTCCCTGGAGGCACGGTTTCCCGGGGTGCAAATTGCGGGCTGTTATACTCCGCCGTTTCGGCCACTGGACGAGGCGGAAGAGGCGGATCTCAGGAAGCAGGTGACGGAAGCCCGGGTGGACCTTTTCTGGGTTGGCTTGAGCACTCCGAAGCAGGAACGGTTCATGGCGAACTATCTGGACAAGCTGGATGCGACCGTGATGTTCGGGGTGGGTGCCGCGTTCGATTTTCACGCAGGGCGGGTGCCGCAGGCTCCCAAGTGGATGCAACGCAGTGGTTTGGAATGGTTTTTCAGGCTTTGCAAGGAACCCCGCCGACTGTGGCGACGGTATTTGAAGAACAATCCGTTGTTTGTGGGGCGTGCGTTTCTACAGCTCACGCGGCTCCGGAAATATCGGCTTGATGCATGAACCCATGGGGCTTTAGCTTGTGGGTTCGGTTTTGAAACGATTGGAACGACATCTATGGATACAAATTCGGGCAAGATTCTGGTTTGCGGCGCGGGTGGATTTATTGGAGGTCACCTGGTGGCCGACCTGCTGAAACTCGGCTACACGGATATCCGGGCGGTCGATCAAAAACCTTTTAAGGAATGGTACCAGCAAGCGCATGAAGTGGAGAACCTCCGGTTGGATCTCCAGGATAAATCGGCCTGTGAACGGGCCAGTCGGGATGTGCGCACGGTTTACAATCTGGCCGCGGACATGGGCGGCATGGGGTTCATCGAAAACAACCGGGCGCTTTGCATGTTGTCCGTGCTGATCAACACCCATTTGCTCATGGCAGCCCAGAAGTTTAATGTCGACCGGTTCTTTTATGCCTCCTCCGCCTGCGTTTACGCGGCGGAAAAACAGGTCACGGCTGACGTGGTCGCGTTGAAAGAGGCGGATGCTTATCCCGCCATGCCTGAGGATGGGTATGGTTGGGAGAAACTGTTCAGCGAACGCATGTGCCGCCATTTCCGTGAAGATTTCGGAATCGCGACCCGTATGGCGCGTTACCACAATGTTTACGGTCCCTTCGGCACGTATGACGGCGGGCGTGAGAAAGCGCCTGCAGCCATCTGCCGCAAGGTGATCCAGGCCAAACTTTCCGGAAAGCGGGAAATTGAGATCTGGGGGGATGGAAGTCAGACTCGGAGTTTCATGTATATCGATGATTGCGTGAAGGGGACCCAGGACATTCTGGCGAGCGACCTCGAGGAGCCAATCAACCTGGGCAGCAACGAGTTGGTGACGATCAACCAGTTGGTGGACATTGTGGAGGAGATTGGGGGAGTCAAACTCAAACGAACCTACAATTTGAAGGCCCCGAAGGGGGTCCGGGGTCGGAACAGTGATAACACTCTGATTAGGAAATACCTGGGGTGGGAGCCGTCCACAAAGCTCCGAGATGGATTGGAGAAGACCTACCGGTGGATTTACGATCAGATGAACTCGGCTGGCGCGGATACGACGATGCCGGTGCTGGGGGTGTAAAAAAAATGTCGGGGAATTGAGCTGAATTGCCCTGGAACTGTCTGATAGGTAGGCTTGGAAATGACCGAACTCAAGAATTCGAACCGCTCACTGCTCGAGGAAATCCGTGTGGATTTCCCGCGGTTTTGGCGTGGGGTGCCCGACAAGGGCTTTTTTTTCGGGTTGCTGGTTCTGTGGAGTGTTCTGTTTCAGTTCTGGGGCAACGCGGTTTTTGGGTGGATCGACTCGTCTTCGATGTTTGAGTGGGCGTATTTTGTGCATGACACGGCCTCCGAGGACGGGCATGGGCTTCTGATCCCGTTCGTTGTGCTCGGTTTGATCTGGTGGAAACGGGAGGAGCTGATTGGCTTGCCCAAACGGACCTGGTGGCCCGCTCTTTTCCTGATCGTTCTGGGGTTGGTGCTGCATTTGGTGGGGTTTATGGTGCAGCAGACCCGTGTCTCGATTGTTGGATACTGCCTGGGTGTGTATGGATTGACCGGGCTCGCATGGGGGCCGCGCTGGTTGAAATCCACGTTTTTCCCGATGTTCCTGCTGCTGTTCTGCGTGCCGTTTGGCACGTTGAGTGATCCGATCACCCTTCCGCTGCGGATCCTGGTCACCAAGGCTTCGGTTGGATTTTCCAATGCGGTGCTCGGCATTTCGGTGATGAGCGACGGGACATTCATTTTTTCCGAGGCGTTTCGGTATAACGTGGCGGCTGCGTGCAGTGGGTTGCGCAGCCTGACCGCGCTGTCGATCATCACCGTGATCTACGGATTTGTGACGTTTCGGCCGATCTGGAAACGCCTGGTGATCATAGCGTCGGCTGCTCCGATCGCGGTTGCCGGGAATATCAGTCGGCTGACGATCGTCATTGTGACCGGGGACGCGTTTGGTCATGAGGCAGGGAAGATGATCGAGCAGAAACTGGGTTTTGTGACGTTTGCTGTTGCGATGGCGTGCATGTTCGGCGTGGGCTATCTGCTGCGGGACCGGGAAACAGAAGGGGGAGGGCGTTCGAAACGGGTGGGCGTGGAGGCCACCCCGGCATGAACTCACAGAAATGGATTTTATTTGGTGTGGTGACGGTGTTGATTGCCCTGAGTGCGGCGTTCCTGAATCGGTTGCAGGCGGGCCGCAAGCTGGGGCAACCCGGTCTGAAAATGGTGGACCGGCTGGTGCACGACGAGAATTCGAATGTGATCGGGACCAACACGGTGGATCTGCCGCTGAGGGTTTTGGATTATGATTCGGAGCCCCTGCCCGTTTCGATGGCGGAATTGGGCTGGTTGCCCTCGGACACAACGTATGGCCGGAGGCACTACCAGAATCCTTTCGGGCATTGGGTTGATATCAGCGTGGTTTTGATGGGGACCGATCGCACGAGCATTCACAAGCCGGAGGTTTGTTTGGAAGGTCAGGGATGGGGGATTGAACGTTCGGATCTCATTTTTGTGCAGGTTCCCCGCCCCCAACCCTATGACTTGCCGGTGATGCGCCTGCTTTCCCCGCCCAAGCGGGTTCGGACCGAATCCGGGGAGATTGACACTTATCGGGCGGTGTTCGCCTACTGGTTTGTCTCGGACCATCGGCTCACCGCAAAACACGGGGAACGCATGTGGTGGATGGCGAGAGATCTGATCACATCCGGAGTTCTGTCGCGGTGGGCGTATGTGGCGTATTATTCGATCTGCAAAGCCGACGAGGTTGACACGACGTTCGAGCGGATGAAGGAATTCATCGCGGCCTCGGTGCCCGAGTTTCAGCTGGTGCCGGGTCCGGACTCCGGAGGGATGCCGGTGGCGCAAATGGAAGGGAAACCCTAGCCGCATTCTGGAAAAACCCCGAGGGGTTGATGCTATAGAGTTTGCATTTGGCCTGATCCCGCACCTAATCTGAGTTGTTCCATGTTACGTCAACAACACCATATTCGTGCGCAGTTTCAGAAATTGCTGGACGCGGTTTTGTTTGCGTTCAGTTTTTTCGTCGCGCACTGGGTGCGTTCGCACAACCCGCAGTTGGCGGCGTTTGGGGGCACGGCGGATATTACTCCTTTTTCCGAGGTGGCGTGGTTGTTGTTGATCATTGTTCCGGTCGCCCCGTTTTTGCTGGAAATGCAGGGCTTCTACAACCGCTCCATCATCACGACGCGGCTTCGAACGTCCTGGCAGTTGTTCCGGGCGTGTACGGCAAGCGTGCTGGCGGTGATTTTGGCGATGTTCCTTGCGAAGGAGGAGCTCGCACGCTGGGTGGTGATTCTGTTTGGTCTCGTCAGCTTTGTGTTGATCCTGGCAAAGGAGAATCTGAGCTGGTACTATCAGGAGGCCAAGGCTGGCAATTCCCGATTCCGCAAACGCCTGATCGTGGTGGGAGCTGCCGAGGACACCGCCAAACTTTGGACCGGGCACGCGGGGCGGGCTGGGAAGATACCGGAAGGGATCGAGGTGGTGGCGCGGTTGAACCTCAACGAAACCTCCGTGGACCAGCTGATTGAAGAAGTGCATCGGCACTCGGCCAACGGCGTTGTGATCAGTGCCAAACACACTTTTTTCGGGCAGGTCGAGAAGGCCATTCAGGCGTGCGAACTGGAGGGAGTGGAAGCCTGGCTGCTGGCGGACTTCTTTAATACGCAGCTTTCCCGGACGATGTTGGACGACTACTACGGACGGCCGATGCTGATTTTCCGGTCTGCGCCGGAAGAGTCCTGGCAGGGCCTGGCCAAGCAGGTGCTTGACGTGAGTGTCGCCTTCGTGCTGCTGGTCCTGCTGTCTCCGCTTTTTCTGGTGATGGTGGCCCTGATTCGATGGACCTCCAGTGGGCCGGCCATGTTTCGGCAGCAGCGCAGCGGTTTGAACGGGCGCCCCTTCACGATGTTGAAGTTCCGGTCGATGGTCAGCGATGCCGAGCAGCGCCGACAGGAGCTCGAAGCGTTGAACGAAATGGCAGGGCCGGTGTTTAAGATTTCCGAGGATCCGAGGATCACGCCGGTGGGAAGGTTTTTGCGCAAATACAGTATTGATGAATTACCGCAGCTGCTGAATGTGCTGCGGGGCGAGATGAGTTTGGTGGGGCCGCGACCGCTGCCCGTGGATGAGGTGCAGCGTTTTGACGATTTTGCGCATCGTCGCCGACTCAGTGTGAAGCCGGGGTTGACGTGCCTGTGGCAGATCAGCGGTCGAAACAACGTGAAGGATTTTAAGGATTGGGTTCGGCTGGATCTGGAGTATATCGACAACTGGTCGCTCTGGCTGGACATCAAGATCCTGTTTCGGACGATCCCCGTGGTGCTCTCCGGGACGGGTGCCAAATGAGATTGCATTGGGTGGTTCGAAACCGGAGCGATCGGGGTGAGCTCAGCCCGCCTGCTTCCCTCACCGACTTGGAACCTGTCTTATGGCCCTCCGAAAAAAGAAACCTGAATCCAGGCAGCCTCCGATCTCCGTCGTGACGGGAGGGGCGGGCTTCCTGGGGTCCCATCTGGTCGATCTGCTGTTGCTGCGGGGGCATCAGGTCATCGCCATCGACAATCTGGTCACAGGGTCTGTCGACAACATTGCGCATCTGGCGGGCAACGGCGCGTTTCGTTTTATTCAGCAGGACGTGACCGACTTTTTGTTCCTGAAGGAAGCGGTGGATTACGTGTGGCACTTTGCTTCTCCGGCCAGTCCGATTGATTATCTTGAGCTGCCGATCCAGACGCTCAAGGTCGGTTCGCTGGGAACCCACAAGGCACTCGGACTGGCGAAGGACAAGGGCGCGCGATTCCTGCTGGCGTCGACTTCGGAGGTTTACGGAGATCCGTTGATCCATCCGCAGAGGGAGGATTACTGGGGCAACGTGAACCCCATCGGGCCAAGGGGATGTTACGATGAAGCGAAACGGTTTGCCGAAGCCCTCACAATGGCATATCATCGCCAACACGGCCTGATGACTCGCATTGTGCGGATCTTCAACACCTACGGACCCCGGATGCGGCTGAAGGATGGGCGGGTGGTTCCGGCCTTTATTGCGCAGGCACTCGAAGGCAGGGCGCTGACGGTTTTCGGGGACGGCAGCCAGACGCGCAGTTTTTGTTACTGCACGGATCTGGTGGAAGGAATTTATCGGTTGATGATGTCGGGTGAGTCGGAGCCTGTGAATATCGGGAATCCCGCGGAGATGACGGTGGCGGAGTTTGCGCGGGAAGTGATCCGGTTGACCGGATCGCGGAGTCGGATCGTGTTTGAACCGTTGCCGCAGGACGATCCGCGGCAGAGGCGACCGGATATTGGCCGGGCGAAAAAGCTCCTGGGATGGGCGCCGACGGTGGATCTGGCGATCGGGTTGGAAAAGACCATCGACTATTTCGGTGGGAGAGTGAGTGGCAAGGCGAAGGAAAAGAGCGCAAGCGGGAAAAAAACGAGAGCGAAATCGAAGAAAATCAGCTTTTCTGATTGACCATGCGCCGTATTTTGCTTAACCAGCTCGCCTACTATTTCTCCGAAACCGCTCGACTTTGGTCCGGTTTAAAGTAGAACATTTGCACGCAACACGTGTCGAAAATATTAGATGCTAAACTCTAAGTCATTTCTAGGCGTCGATTTCGGAGCAGGCAGTCTCAAGATTGCGGAGTTCGAGCTGGATGAAAGCGGAAGTCTGGTCCTCAAGCAGTACGGCGTTCGGTCGCTCGGCTTGGAGGGCTCCCGCGACTCTGCCCGTGAAGGGGTGATTCGCAAGGCGGTGCAGGAGTTGTTCGCCGAACGTGGATTCGGATCGAAGAGGGTCAACGCCTGCGCCCCCGGGTTTCACGTGTTCTCCAAGTTCGTGAAGCTTCCGCCGGTCGACAGCGCCAAGATTCCGCAAATCATTCAATACGAAGCCCAGCAGAACGTGCCGTTTCCGTTGGAGGAAGTGGTTTGGGACTCGCAGATCCTTGGGAACACCGCAAACGGCGAATACGAAGTGCTTCTGGTGGCCATCAAGAGCGATGTGGTCGAAGGACTCTTTCGCACGGCGGACAGTTCGGGTTTGAAACTGCAGTTGGTTGACGTGTCTCCGGCCGCGTTGTGCAATGCGTTTCGATACAACTACGGGGATCTCGAAGGGTGCGCGATGTTGCTCGATATCGGTGCCAAGACGAGCAACCTCCTGTTTTTCGAGCAGGGCAAGGTCTACGCGCGGGGGATCAACATTGGGGCCAATTCGATCACCCAGGATTTTGCTGCGGAAGCCAAATTACGCTTCCCGGAAGCCGAAAAGATTAAAATTGCCGAAGGGTTTGTCAGTTTGGGAGGGGCTTACGAGGAGCCTGAAAATCCCCATCAAGCGGCGATTTCCAAGATCGCGCGTCAGGTCATGACCCGGTTGCACATTCAGGTCAACCAGACCATTCAGTTTTACAAGGGGCAACAGGGCGGATCGGCACCCACACAGCTCTATCTGGCCGGCGGTGCCTCCGTGATGCCGTATGCCGCCCAGTTTTTCGCTGAAAAACTCAATGTTGGCGTCGACTACTTCAACCCGTTCCGTGCGGTTCAGATTGATCCCTCGATCAACCTCGAGGAATTGGCCACGGTCGCCCATTCGTTTGGTGAAGTCGTCGGCCTCGGTCTGCGCAATGCCGCCCAGTGTCCGGTGGAACTGAACCTGGTTCCCAAGAGCATTCGGAAGCGGCAGCAGCTGGATCAGAAGAAACCGTATTTTATTGCGACCGTTCTGAGTCTGGTGCTGGCGGTGTTCTCGTTTGGTCTGTTTTTTGATCGTGTGGCGGCCGTGCAAAAGAATGCACAGCAATCGATTCTCCAGGAGCTCCAGCCGTTGCAGGCCAAGGAGTCGACCCTGAAGGGGCATGAGAACAAGATCAGCAGGACCAAGGAAGAACTCAAGGCATACAGCGCGTGGTTGAACCAACGGTTTTACTGGCCTGATTTGCTCGGGGAAATCCGGGGGGTGTTGCTCGCGACCGAACAATCGCTCTCCAGGCCCGGCTTGCCCGTGGGTATCTGGATTGAACGGTTTGGTACCAACTCGACAGCCGGCCCGAAAGAGCCAGTGGAAGAAGAGGGGACCGATTCCGCCGCTGGATTCTACAAAATGGACCCGAAACTTCTTGAACGGTACGGCTTGTTGCCCACCGGAATGAAGGCCGGAGAGCCGGGTGCCGATGAGGATCCCGATGCCGAGGGCGATGGCAAGGAAGAAGGTGCTGGAAACATCAGCGTGACGTTCCGCGCCGTGGATCTGTCGTCCAGAAGCGGGGATCCCTCCGCAAATGGCAAAATGGCTTTCATGGTTCAGGACGCTCTTCAGCTGAGTGAATTGCTGGACAAGGATGGCACGAAGCTTTCCGGCCAAATCTCCGAGGTCGATTCGGAGGATTCGACGTTCACGTTTGACATGAGCATCAAGGTGAAACCTCCCGTAACCGAGTAATTATGTCCTGGATCAAACGAAACCTGTTCATGGTGGTTGGCGGAGTGATATCGCTTGCGCTGCTCGGTGCCGCCGGCTTCTTCCTCTACACCAAGTATGAGGCAAACCGCGCCATCGGTGAGGAGCTGGACGCGAACATCGCGAACCTGAAAAGTCTTGCGAACCGCGACCCGCATCCGGGCACGGCCGAAGTGGACAACATCTCCGCTGCGAAAGCCGAGGCGGCGCGGGTAAATGAATTTCTCGGTGAAGTGAAGCAGTTTTTCCCGGTCCAGTTCACGGACCCGTTGGATAGTCGGCAGTTCCGGGCGATGCTCGACACACGAATTTCGCGGCTGCAGTCGGGAGCGGAGGAGTCGGGGGTGAAGCTGCCGGAAGATTACTGGTTTACCTTCGCTGCCCAGAAGAGCGCCGTGAAATTTGACGACAAGGCCTTGACGACCCTGGCGACACAGCTGCTGGAGATCAACGAACTGTGCCGTGTGCTTTATGATGCGAAGGTTGTGGCCCTTGACAGCGTGCGTCGCGCGCCGGTTGCCTCCGAGGACAGCGGATTCGAGGATTACCTCTCCGAACAAAAAGGTTCGACGAATCAATGGGGTGTGCTCATGCCCTACGAAGTGACCTTCCGCGGTTTTAGCACCGAGGTCGCCAGGGTGTTTGAAGGTTTGATTCGGAACACCAACGCCTGTTTTGTGGTCAAGAATGTCGGTATCAATCGTGCGGATGCCGCTCCTGTGAACCCAATGATGGGAATGGGAATGATGGGTGGCGATGGAAAAGGGGACGGCAGTCCGTACTCCCGTTATGGGGGCATGATGAGTCCGCAGGGAGGGGGCCGGGGAATGCCTCCCGACATGGCTTCCAGGTATGGGCTGGCTCCCACCATGCCGCAACGCAGCGCAAGCACTCCCAATCTGCGCGGCGCGATGCTGGATGAGAAACTGTTGAAGGTCACCATGACCTTGGAATCAGTTCGGCTGAAACGGGATGAAACCGCACTCGCTTCGGAGCGATAGGAAATCAGGGTTCTCATGGATTTCATAAAAAAGCATTACGAGAAAATCGTGCTGAGTGTTGTCTTGCTCAGTCTGGCAGTTGGTGCCGCCCTTCTGCCTCTGAAAGTTTCGGACGTCAGGCAAAATTTGGAGGACACCCAGGCCGGATTGACGGTTCGATCCAAGCCCAAGCTCTTCAAGCCCGTGGATCTGACCACGAACGAGATCGTTGTCAAACGGTCGCTGAACGTGAAGCCGTTTGATTTCGCGACGCCCCATAATATTTTTAATCCCGTCGAATGGCGCAAGAAACCCGATGGCGGTTTGATCAAGATGGAGACGGGAACCGAGGCGGGGGTGGGTGCATTGATCGTGGAGGATATTTCCCCGCTTCACCTCAATGTCACTCTGGACTATGTGTCCGGGAACGACGGGGACTACCGTTACCATTTCACCGTCGAGCGTGAAACGGAACGAAACCCGCGGCGGGTCGTGGCTGCTTCCATGAACGTGCCGAACCCGTATTTTCTGCTTACCGGAGTTGAAGGAGCACCCGATGCCCCGACCGCAGTGACGCTCATTCTGAACGGGGAACGCAGCCCGGTAACCGTCAGTAAGGAAAATCCGTTGACCCGTGTGATCGGATATGCGGCCGTGTTGAAATACCCCGGTGAACGCACCCCCGCGAAGGCATTCAAGAAGGATGATTTCATAAAAATTCCACGGGATCCGGATCGGTACAAAATCGTTGCCATCACTCAAGACGAAGTTGTATTGTCCGCAAGCTCAAGCGAAAAACGAACCCCTTTAAAATGGAAGAGTGCGCCCCGAAATTGAAAGCAGAGGTTTTTAGGCAAAGGAAACCAAACCCATGATAAAAGCAGTAACCATCAGTCTCAGTCTTGCGCTCCTGGTAGGCGGCGCCCCATCTCTCTTCAGCCAAACCTCTCCCGCTCAGGTCGCGGGTGACGAAGCGGTCAGGCGGCAGGCCTACCTCATCGAGTTGCGCAAATCCCTCGCCACGGCTCAGGAAGCCGAAGCTCAAATGGATTATCTGAGAGCATCGCAGCTTTACGAGGAAGCCTACGACCTTTCCCTGAAAACGGGACCGGGGGCCCATGCTGAACAGCAACAGACTGTGACGGGCCTTTCCTCTGTCCGTTTGATCCTCGCCGAACAGGCGCAGAAGAAAAAAGATTTCGCAGAAGCGGATCGTCAGCTCACCCGCGTGCTGCGGGTGGAACCCAAGAATCTGGCCGCTCTGGAGTTGAAGGCAGCCAACGACAAGCTTCTGGAGGAACAGCGGGGAATGATTCCGAGCCGCGAAACGCGGGACCGCATTCCGGAAATCAAGGAAGAGCGCATTGGCACCTCCACATTGGTTCAGGACGCCCGTTTGCTGGTTGAGATGGGAAAACTCGACGAGGCGGAAGTGCTGCTCCAGAAGGCGGTCACCAGTGACCCCGAACATCAGGGTGCCTTCTACTATCTGAATTACATCAAGGAAGCCCGCCATGCCCAGGAATCGCGCAAGCGCGAGATTATTTCCAAGGACAAGCTGCTCCAGGTCGAGAAGGCGTGGAATATTCCGCTCCAGAGAAACAATCTTCCTTCGCCGAATCCGTTCGCGCAGACCAACCTCGTTCATACGAGCCCGCATCGTCGGCAGATCATGCAGTTGCTCGACCTGATCGTGATCGAGGAGTTTCCTCGTGTTGAAGGCCGCGGACCGGCCCCGACCATTCCTCTGGCGGAAGCGCTGCGGGAACTGGACGAACAGGTTCGGGAACGCGATCCCGCAAAACGCGGAATCAACTTCATCATCAACTCCCAGGTCGATCAGCCGCAGGAACAGGCACAGTTCGGTCAGATTGACCCGGTCACGGGACAGCAGCTTCCGCCCCCGCCTCCTTCGGAGCCGTTGGATTTGCGGAATGACGTGGTTGTGACCCTGGATCCTCCCCTTCGGAATGTGCGGGCAAAGGACATTATCGACGCATTGTCAAAGGTCGGTAAATCGCAGCGCGACAATTCGCCGGTGCCCCTGAAGTTCTCGATCGAAGATTATGCCATTGTATTCACGCAGTCCTCCACGGAGCAGCCCCACTATTACACCCGGGTATTCCGGGTGAACCCGAATACCTTCATGGAAGGGCTTCAGAGCATCGCGCCGCAATTCCTCGGAACCGGCGGTGGTGGTGGTGGTGGAGCTGGCGGCGGCGGAGCCGGTGGTGGCGGTGGCGGCGGCGGTGGCCTCGGTGGTGGTGGAGCCGGCGGTGGCGGTGGCGGCAGCTTTGCCTTTCCCCGCGGTGATTTGACGGGAGCTTCTTCCGGTGGTGGTCTTGGCGGCGGAGGCTTGGGAGGCGGCGGCGCTGGGGGCGGCGGCGGCGGCATCGGTGGTGGTGGTGGCGGCATTGGCGGTGGTGGTGGCGGCATCGGTGGTGGTGGTGGCGGCATTGGCGGTGGCGCTGGCGGTGGTGGCATCGGTGGTGGCGTTGGTATCCGCGGAGTGACCTACGAGAGCCAGACGGATATCGCAAGCACTTTAGCCCGCAATTTCTTTGCTGCGGCAGGTGTCAATTTCCCGCCCTCTCCGTTCGCTAATCAGGGTGGTCTTGGAGGTGCCGGAGGCGGACTCGGTGGTGGTGGTGGTGGCGGATTTACGCAACCGGGTGGTGGCGGCGGACAGTTTGGTGGACTGGGTGGTATTCCAGGACAACAGCAGGTCCCGTTGAAGAGCCTCTTTTTCAATGATCGCACCGGTATCATATTTGCCCGGGCGACCCTGGAAGATCTCGACATCATGGAACAGGCGATTCAGGTCCTGAACGTTGCTCCCCCGCAGGTCAACATCGAAGCCCGGTTTACGGAAATTGGACAGAATGATTCGCGGGCACTGGGTTTTGACTGGTTCCTCGGAAATTCGCTTCTCAACAACGGTGCGATCGGTGTTCAGGGTGGAACCGCTCCGTCCTACCAGGGCAACCCGAGCGCGGCCAACCCGTCCGGGACCTTTCCCGGAACCGCAACGCCAGGAGATGCCGCGAATCCGAACGGGACTTTGCTTCCGTCCAACTACGGTGACACCAAGCTCACCACAGGTTTGGGCAATGTGGCCGGTCTGGATCGTCTCGACATTCCAACCGTTGCGACAGTGACGGGAATCCTCACGGATCCGCAGTTCCGCATGGTGATCCGTGCGCTGGAACAAAGAAGTGGCACGGACGTTCTCTCCGCTCCGAATGTGACGACACTCAGTGGACGCCAGGCGAAGATTGAGGTCACCGAACTTAGGACCATTGTGTCCGGACAGGGCTTCAGCCAGGCCGGAGCCGGTGGGGGTGGCGCTGGTGTTGGTGGCGCTGGTGGTGTGGTCGGCGGTGGAGCTGCCGTGGCAGCCGCGTCGAACTTCGGAACCCAGGAAGTGCCGCTCGGGCCGAGTCTGGATGTGGTTCCCTATGTTTCGGCGGACGGATATTCCATTCAAATGACCCTGATCCCGACACTGGTTGAATTCCTGGGTTATGATGATCCGGGTCCGTTCTTGCCGGTGGCGCAGTCCGCTGCTGGAAATACGCTCGGAACTCCGTTGACGGCTCAGTTGCCGCTGCCGAAATTCCGGGTGCGTCAGGTCGTGACAAGCGCAAACGTGTGGGACGGACAAACCATTGTATTGGGCGGGCTGATTGCGGAGAATGTTTCCAAGATCAAGGACAAGGTTCCGGTGCTCGGGGACATCCCGTTGCTGGGTCGTTTCTTCCGCAGCGAATCCTTCGCGACGTCGAAGAAGAACCTGGTGATCTTCGTAACACCCAAGATCATTGATCCTGCGGGCAACCGGGTCCACACGGACGACAATCTTCCGTATGACCCGAATGTCTCCCCTTCCGCCCGGATGGTCCCGATTCGGTAATCGGAGCGGAATTGGAAGCATGCTTGAAAGAAGTCGAATCTTATGTCATCACCAAAGATAAACACACTAAGCAGATTAGGTGTTTGTGGTCTGTTCGCCCTCTCGGTCGGCGCGGCCTCCGCTGGGAGCGCCTACGTCCGCCAGGGAAACGATTATCCGGTCACGCGGTTGCAATATGGAGATCAGGTCCTTGCGAGCATCAGCACCGGTAATGCCGGTGGTTACCTCGTTTGGCAGGACAATGCGACCGATGGCGAAGGCCTCGGGATCAGCGCGCAGCGTTTGCAGGGCAATCTCCTGAGCGATCTGGGTGTGTTCCGAGTCAACGAAGACGCGACCGGAGATCAGCAGAATGCCAAGGTCAAGCTGCTCAAGGATGGTGGCGCTGTGTTTGTCTGGCAGGGCGGAGTTCTCGGTGAACAGGATGTCTTCGCCCGCTTTGTCGCACCGGATGGCACGTTTCGGACGGGTGATGTTCGGGTGAATTCGTATCTTCCCAGTCAACAGGGTGATGCTGTGCTGACAGTGCTGGAGAACGGCGACGTTGTGTTTGCGTGGTCCAGTTTTGGGCAGGACGGGAACATGCAGGGCGTGTTTGGTCAACGTTTCAGCCCGGCTGGAGAGATGGTTGGAACTGAGTTCCAGATCAACCAGTTCTCATCCTACAATCAACGGACCCCGGCAATCGAAGCTCTGGACGGGGGTGGATTCGCCGCCGTTTGGGTGTCCGAACAGCAGCGTTTTGAGAACAGCATTGATCTATTTGCCAGGGTGTTCCCGAAGGATATCGAGGGAGCAGGAAGTGAATTCCTGATCAATACCACCCAGAATATCTGTGCGAATCCGACGCTTGCTCCCGTGGAAGCGGGTGGCTTCATGGTCGGATGGGCTGAGCGCGATATCAGCGAATTAAACAATGGATGGAATGTGTTTGCGCGGAGTTTCGGTGCAAATGCACAAGCGCTTGGTTCGGCAGTGCAGCTGAACACCGATCTCGAAGGGCAACATTACGCGCCCCGGATTGCGAGTCTGAATGGCGATCATATGGTGGTCTGGACCAGTGACAGGCAGGATGGATCGCAGGAAGGTGTGTTTGGACGGTTTGTCGCTTCAACCGCGGAACCGATCAGCGAAGAGATTCAAATCAATACATTCACAGCCAATAAACAGATTTACCCGACCGTGACCTCCGACGGGGCAGGGCAGTTCCTGGTGGTTTGGTCGAGTTTCATCGGTGGGCCGACGAGCTTTGATTTGTTCGCCCAGCGGTTCGCTCCTTCGGCCGTTGTCCCCGAAGCCCCGTTTGCCGCTGCCATCAGTCCCAGCAAATTGAGCGTGACCTGGCCTCTGGCGCAGGATGGCACGGTGCAGGGATACGAAGTGTATGTGGACAACAATCCGACCCCGACCTATCTGGAATCGAATCTGTTTTCGCTCGGATCCCTCGTTCCGAGTTCAACACACACCTTCAAATTGGCTTTCCGATTCAAGGATGGCACCCGATCTCCCTTGTCTGCCTCCGTGTCGGTGAGGACATGGGGAAGTGACGAAAATCTGGATGGATTGCCGGACGACTGGCAACAGCTTCATTGGAACCGCGATGCATCCAAATGGCCCGATTCCCGGAGTGATTCGGACAACGACGGTGCGAGCAATCTTGAAGAGTTCCTCGCTGGAACCGATCCGAAAGTTTCGACCAGCGTTCTAAGGACGACCCTGCGAGCGACGCCTCAGGGGAGTTTCCTGGACTGGAATACACGTCCCGGGTTCATTTATCAGGTGCAGTCCAAGTCCGGTGTGGAATCTGATTGGCAGGACGTCGGGGATGCGCGATTCGCCGGTTCGGAAACGGACTCGATGCGGATCGGATACTCCGAGTTTTCGAAATACTATCGTGTGAAACGGCTCCGTTAAGGTACTGACTATGTTGCGGCTCGTAAAAAATCTTTCGTGTATTCTGTTGACAGGGGCGGCGGCTGTTTCGGCGAACGCATTTTCGCTGTTGGGTCCGTTTGATACCTGGCAGGCGAATACAGTTGGCTACAACTTTAACCTGGATACTCCCGTGGTTGGGAGCTCCGGGGATGTCGGCGGACCGATGAACCTGGGGGAGGAATACCGTTTGAACTCGCCCTATGTTGTCTACGGGTTTGATCCGACGTTTGTGGAGTTCTTCGGCCAAAAGGGCGTTGATGCGGTGGAGGCAGCCGTCAAGATTCTCAACGATCTGCCGCCCGTAGGCGAGATGAGTGAGGATCTGTCCGAGTTTCCGCTCGATACCCGGCGTCATAACTATCAGGCAGGGGCGCTGCAGATTCGGGATCTCAAATCGTGGACGCTTTCGATGTTGCTGGAATCGATTGGATTGGCGGCACCCGAGCGATACATTTATACGCTGAGAAACCGGGTGGTGATCAACAATGTTCCCATCTACACGACCTTCAAACGGAATTTTGATCCGATCACGCTTTTGCCCAGCAGTTACGTCAACGGAACCCTGTATACATTCAACATTTTCCAGACCTACTTTGCTCCGGCGCCCTACGATGCCTGGGAAGCGGTTGAGGTGACGGTGGATCCCCTGGCTCCCAGTGTGACCTCGGTGGCCGCCTACGCCGGCGTGCTGAACGGCAGCACGGATTCGAGGGCGGGTGCGGTTTTGTATAATCCCGGGATCTTCTACACCGGATTAACCCGGGACGACGTGGGCGGAATTCGATACCTGTTGCGCTCAAGCAACTACAACGTGGAAACGTTGCCTGTGAACTCCACGATTGCCGTCGGAGCAGGTGGTGGTGGGACAAGCACCAGCGGTGGATTGCCCTGGTTGCCGGCAACGGGAACGTCAAGCGGCGGGGCCGCCGGCGGTGGAGTGGGTGCCGGAGCAGCCGGAGGCGGCGGAGCGGTGGGTGCCGCGGTTCCCGTCAATGCGGCACTTCGGGGAGGCGTGAACAAACTGAACTTTGTTCGGGTGGACTTTAATTCGGGGCTTGGCCAGACCTTTACAAACAACGTGGTTTATTCGGATGAATACCTCACAAACGGGGTTACCCGAAAGCAGCTGGTTCAAATATCGCAAACACAGCCTGATATTCTTTTCTCGGCTGCGGATCTTGGGGTAAACGGAACGGGAAATCCCATCCTGTTCTCGAGGGTGTTGAACTTTCAAAACAACTCGGCAATCAACACGGGCGCCGGTGGCGCGGGGTTGGCGGGTCCGGGTAGCATCACGGCACCGGTGCAAATCATTTACAGCAAAGTGGGACCGTTCTCACAGCACTTCGGGGATGGACCCGAGCAGCTTGGGCAGGCCGGATTGGTTTGGGGATCCTTTGACGCCAGCACCAACGCTCCGGTGATTTTCCCCTCGGAGATCACCGTGCAGGAACTGGAGAGAATCGTCCTGCAAAGAAGCGGCGGCTCACAATGGCAGGTGGCGCAGCCCTGAAGGTGGCGAAGGTGATACGAACATCACGCGAAACCCGACGATTTCCAGAAAGACTACTATGATGACCGTAAAGAGAATCGTTCTTTTTTGGGTTCTCACAGCCCTGTGTCTTGCAAGGCCCCAGGCTGCGACGACACCGCTGTACCAGAACCTCGGCGTGCTGACCAGCACCCCGCAGATTGATGCAACCGCTTTCGCCAATCATGGCGACTTCTCCGTGTTTTCGATCCTTCCCTTCGAGACGCAGAACACGCTCAATTTCACCAACACCGGGCGGATGTTTGGAAACCCCGGTTTCCGTTTTGAGACGATCTCGGCAACAAGCGTGCGCACGCCCGCCAGGAGTTTCGTCAACGGCGTTGATGGGCGCGTCACTGTGGGGAGCCTTGCCCGGTTCCTGCCGGCGCAAACCCTGACGAATTTCGGACTCGCGTTTGAAAATTCGCAGCTTCTGATTTCCGCAACCACCGTGACCAATCGGGGCGATCTGCTGGCGGATGCACGGGGGCGTATCCGGATTGAAGGCGAGGACGTGGATCTTTCGCGCAGTGCCGTTGGAATTCTTCCGCTCAACGGGGGGCAGGGGTATGTGACACCCACGAACTTTGTTCCCGACATCGGGATCTACGATCGGTATTGGGGCATGGACAGTGGGCAGAACCTGAATCCGAACGTGCCGACTCCGATGCTGGGCCTCGCCGGTTTGTTAACCCCCGTCAGGGGAACGACCAACTTTGGGATTTCCACGCCTCGTCATCAGGTCACCAACGAATTCAGCACCTTTGGTTTTGGCACCAGTCTGACACTGACCAACGGCAAGACCTATGTTTTGACAAACGCTGTGACACCCTCGAACTGGGTGGTGCAGGTGGTCATGGTGCAGGCGATTGATACCAACCTGAACATCGACGTCAAGTTTACTCCCAGCACGATTCTCACGAACCCCTACACGACACCGATTGTGGAGTTCAAGAAGACCGAGACGAATGTGCTCGCGGGAGGGTTCTTTACAAACCATATTTACATGTTTGACCGGGTGGCATCGGAGACGAACTTCGTGATCCTGACAAATCTGGTCACCCTGAATACCTTCATGCCGGGCAACTACGAAGTGACGCGGGAAACACCTCGCTCATTTGCACGGGGCATGGGACCGAACGCAACCAATGCCGCCGATTTGATTTATAATGCGACCTACACAAACGATCTGGCGACGAATCTGTACAGCGCGTACGGATACAATGTCACGAATCTGGCGTTTATCCTCCCGCCGGTTGCCGGTGCTTCGCTGACCAATCTGCCGGGGCGGATCGAAATCAATGCGCGCAATGTGAACCTGAATCGGAGTCGCATCCGCGGAGAGGGCATCGTGAAAATAACCTCCGACAGTGTGAGCGGCGCCAACATGGTGATTGATTCTCCGAATCTCGCGTTCGATCTGAAATCGGCGGATGGCAATTTATTGGTGGTGAAAAGCCTGGCGAAAGACACCATTGAACGTGTTTCTGGTGAGATCTATGCCTGGAGCGCCATGTGGACCAATCAGACCGGATCGGTAACGACAAACAGTGCGCCGGACCCGAACGATCCTGCCGTTACCGTCGATACGGTCGAGACCAACGTCATCGAAGTGGGATTTCATTTGTTTGTTGTCGATGGCAGTGGGATTCAGACGGTGCAGCCGGTGTTCACCTCTGATTTTACCGTCAGGAGCACCAATGTCGTGCTGAGCGACACCATCCGATTGCGCGAAAAAATTCTGGTGGAGGCTGACGCCCTGAAACTGAGCGGTAGCGGACGGTTGCTTTTCCCGCCTGAGCTTCCGGACTGGAACCGGAGCGCATTCCCGAGCTTGAAGACACTTGAAAACGAGGGGGTGATCTCCCTGTTTGGATCGGCGAACTTCGGTGGTCGAGACGGTGGAGCGGACTACCAAAGTATCGTGAACCGGGGAGAGATCGAGGCGTTCAACATGGTGTTCAAAACCGAGGCCTTCGAGAACTCTGGCATATTGATTGCCGAAGATTCACTGTCGCCGATTGGAGTTGGAACGATCCGGATCGAAGCAGGTTCGGCGAAACTCGAGGGTGGGTCCATCACCGCCGGTGGTGAAATTCGAATCCGTGCCAAGGACTTGAAGTTGCGGGATATCGCAATCACCAATCAGCAGGCCATTGTCTTTGAGATCGAGAATTCGGTTGCAGACCTTGGCGAACCGGCGAACGCCGTGATCACGACGGAAGGATTTCATTTCCTGAAGAAACCAACCTCTGGTGATCTGCTCGGAACACGCATCGAATCGATCGCTCCGAGGTTCCTCGCGATTCCGCACACGGTGGCCGGTGTCGACCTGGGGCCGACGGCCGCGGGTTACGTGAACAATGCGGCCATTGGTCAGTTGGTCCTGACCGGGGATTTTGACAGTCTCTTTGCCTTCTACGGAAGTGATACATCGGCACGAGCGCTTTATGTCGATTATCTCGAACTGGGGGACAGTGTCGCGGCGGATCTTGATAATTCAATCCAGGTGGCTTCCAACGTCACGATCTATTTCGCTGATTCCAACGTTTCAGCGGACGTGCTCAATGGCGCTCTGGGTGGTCGGATTCAGTGGGTCTCGGACTTTGTAGGACCGAACAGCACGATGGATGTTGTTTTGGGTTTGGGTTCCGATGCACGGACCTTGCAGGTCAATCGATCGCTGCGTTTGAGTGGTTCGATTGATTCGGACGGGGATGGAATCTTCAATGCGGATGATGACACGCCGTTTACGGATGTGACCGGCCAGAATATCGTGCGCCGGGCTTCGTTTGACTCCGAAACTTCCGTGTTGTCGCTCTTTTTCGAAGCGAAGGCGGGTCAGAGCTACGTGATCGAGGTTACTGATGACCTTGCTTCGGGTGAATGGCTTCCGATTTCGCGCTATACAAACAGCTCTGTCGGCAACGAATCGACATCGATCAAGGATAAGATCCCGACCGGGTCCGGGTCCAGGTTCTATCGGATTCGTCCGGGCAAATAGGCTTGTTCCGACCGGACACCGCCGGGTGTTTGGTGGGTTTGATTGTTGGTGTCGGGCCAATATCCCGATTGTTGAATGTCGGCTTCTCATGAGTGCCGGCATTTTTCGTTGATGCGTTGATCCTCCTTCTGTTCTTCGGGCGTGGCCTGACCGGAATGTTCCAGATGATCAATCGGCTCATACCTCCAAACACCCCTGCGCTTCGGGTGAGGGTGTTCGTTGCACTTGCGGTTTCTTCATTTCTTCTCGCCTTGTTTCCTTCAGCTGCGGCGAATCCTCCGGGTTCCGGTTGGAAAATGGCGGAAAGAACCCAACCTGGACGTTTTCTTGCGAAGATTGCGGCGCCGGGAGGATCCCCGGTTCTGCAGGAGGTTATTCGCGGTTCAGGGATGAGGATCGTTCATCGATTTGAATCGAATCCGGAACTGCTGGTGCTGGATTTGAATGCGGGATCTTCCACAAAAAACAACCGGTCGCTCCAGGAACCCTTGGATCCGCATTCGGTTGAGGAGCGGGTTGCGCTCTTGAAGGCGAGTGGCCAATTTGAATTCGTGGAACCCGATGCCATTCTTCAAATGCATTCGGTCGTCGGGGATTCCGCCTTGCAGGACGGAACACTCTGGGGACTTGATAACGTTGGAAATGGTGGGGGCATGGCTGGAGTCGACATCAATGTGGTGAATGCCTGGGAACGGGTGAGATTGGGAGAGTCCGTGGTGGTTGCCGTTATCGACACGGGGGTGCGCTACACCCATCAGGAGTTGCGTGCACGCATGTGGCGAAACCCGGATGAGGTTCCAGGAAATGGACTCGATGATGATCGGGATGGATTCGTCGACAACGTATTTGGGATCAATACAGTCCGTGATTCCGGCGATCCGATGGATGATCAGGGCCACGGCACCCATATCGCTGGCACGATTGCATCCGGTGCCAACGATGGTTTTCCACATGTCGGAATCGCAACGAATGCCAGGATCATGGCGTGCAAGTTCCTGGACGATGAAGGTTTTGGGTTTACGTCGGATGCGATCCGCTGCATTGAGTTCGCCGTGAAAAACAATGCTCGCATCATCAATGCGAGTTGGGGTGATGGTCCGTTTTCGCAGAGTCTTCACGATGCGATTGTGCGGGCCGGAGAGGCGGGAGTGTTGTTTGTGACCTCGGCGGGCAATGACGCCAAGGATAACGACCGATTTCTGCCCTATCCCGCGTCCTATCAGATCGAGAACGTGATCTCAGTGGCCGCCCTGGATCGGCGGGGTCGGCTGGCTGATTTCTCCAACTTTGGGGCGCTCAAAGTCTCGCTTGCCGCCCCCGGGGTCGAGATCTATTCCACGGCCGGCTTCAGTGATTCGGCCTACGAATGGAGGGATGGAACGAGTATGGCCGCCGCTCATGTGGCCGGAGTGGCTGCGTTGATCCTGGGGGAACGTCCGGGGGCCTCTCTTTCAGAGATTGTTTCCAGGCTGTTTTCCACCGTGAAACCGGTTGTGGGGATGTTGGTGCGGAGTGGTGGAAGCCTTGATGCTTTCCAGGCGCTGTCTGCCGAACCGGACGGAACGCCGGAACTATCCGTGAGCCCGTTCGATGGGACCGAAATGCGTTCGGGTTCCGTTGTGCCGATCCACGTGAGAGTGAGTGATATTCTGGGGATCACCAACGCCGTCGTACGGGCAATCGAGTCGGTTAATGGTTCCGCAATGGATTTTCGAAATGGCGGTTTGCAGGGAAACGTTCCGAATGACGACTATTTGAGTGAAATACAGGTTCCCGGTGTGGCGGGTGTCTTCGGTGTCGAGATTACGGTGACGATTCCGGGTTCATTACCGTTCCGGCGTTCAGTGCATTACAGGGCAGTCGATCCTCCGCTCAACGATGATTTTGAGAACGCGGCAGTGGTTCCCTCCCCTGGAGGACAGGCGGTTGTGGACAACCGGTTTGCGGGAATACAGATCGGCGAGCCGTTGCATGGAATGGTTCCGGCCAGTTCCGGATCGCTTTGGTGGTCCTGGTCGCCGCAACGGAGTGGACGGGTGATTGTGGACACGGCCGGGAGCGCTTTCGATACGCTGCTGGCGGTCTATACCGGAGGAAACCTTGGCACTCTGGTTCAGGTTGCGGCAGCCGATGATCCGGGGGATCGGCTGCAGGCTTTCGTGGAGTTTGATGGGATTGCGGGGGGCACCTATTCGATCGTGGTGGCAGGGTTTTCAGAGGCCGACCGCGGCTTGGTTCACCTCCGGGTCGAACCCGAGGGAGGTCCTGACCGCGTCGTGCCTGTGGTGCGTGTTTTACAGCCACTGAGCGGGATCACCGTAACCAATGCCACGAGCAATCAGGTGATGATTTCCGGAACTGCATTCGATCCCCTGCCGAATGCTTCCGGGATATCCGAGGTTCTGCTCCAGGTGAACAAGGGCATCGCCAGTCGCGCGGTTGGAACAACGAACTGGACGACGACGCAGTCGCTTTGGATCGGTGAAAATTCGGTTCGCGTGATTGCCGTTGATTCGGCGGGAAATCTTTCCGAACCAACGACCCTCACCCTTCTCTACAGGCCTCGTCGGGCACCCAACGATTTGTTCGCAGAGGCTGCGGAGTTGATCGGACTCGGCGGAACCGTTCGGGTCGACAACGAGGGTGCGTCCAGGGAGTTTGGAGAACCCCCGCATGGAGGAATCCCCGCCTCGGCTTCGGTGTGGTGGACCTACCGGCCGGGCACGGACGGCGTTCTGCGATTGACCACGGAGGGATCCGGATTTGACACGACACTCGGACTGTACACGGGCTCCCAGGTAAGTCGACTCACCTGGATAGCGGGTAATGCCGGTGACGGGGAGAATGCGGCACATAGCCACCTTGAGCAGGCAGTGATGGCTGACCGAACCTATCGCATCGCGGTGGATGCTCGTTCGGGACGCGGAGGGGCCGTGAGGCTCGGCTATTCGCTCAAACCACAGCCGGTCCACCTGCTCACCGTTGCTGCGAGCTCTGGAGGGCGGGCGAGCCCTGCCGGTGGAGTTTTTGCCCACGGATCTGGAGTGTTGATCAAAGCAACTCCCGAACCCGGCTTTCGATTTGATCACTGGGAGGGCGATGTTCAATCCTCCGAGAATCCGATTCAGGTGAACCTTGAAACCCCTGTCAACCTCAAGGCGGTTTTTGTGAACCGGGAGTTTAGCGAAGACTTCGAGAATGGCTCCTTCGGCGCATTGGACTGGCTGCATTCAGGGGCGGCAGCCTGGAGCGTACAACCCGACTACCGGGTCTCAGGGGGGCGATCGGCGCGGTCGGGTGCGGTCGGCCATGGGCAGGAGAGTCGTTTGGTGGTTGTGGTTGACTGTTTCCCTGGACGCGGGTCGTTTCAGGTGAAGGTGAGTTCGGAACCGATCTGGGATGCACTGGAATTCCGACTGAATGGCGTGCGTCTGGCTCGCTGGGCCGGGGAAATCAACTGGAGGACCTTCGAATTTCTTGTGCCTGGCGGGTCAAACCGATTGGAATGGACGTATTCAAAGGATGTTGGCGGGAGTAGTGTCGGGTTGGATGCCGCGTTTATCGATGATCTGGAGCTTCCGCTGGTAGATCCGGACAATGCTGAATCGTTGCCGCGTCTTGCGCTTCGACCGTTACACGGGCTGATGTTCGGGTTGGAGCTGCAGGGGGCGCGGAATCGGACTTATGTGATTGAGCGCACGGAGGATTGGCGCCTGTGGATTCCGGTGGTCACAAACACTCCGGAGACCGGTTTCTTTAGGTATTCGGGCCAGCGCCTGGGTGAATCAGCAGGTTTGTTTTACCGGGCGGTCAACCGATGAAGGCGGTTTTGTTTGATCTGGCATGCTGGACGGAGGACGCTGTGGATGCGGGTGGGTGGGAGCGGGTTTGGTTCATGGATGAATGACTATGAGACTTGTGGGATTGACAGGAGGCCCCGGCATGGGGAAATCCACCGTGGCGCAAATTCTCAAGGGACGGGGAGTGCCGGTGGTTGATACCGATGATCTGGCCAGGAAGGTTGTTGAGAAGGGGCAACCGGCTCTGGACGAGCTCCGGGTAGCTTTTGGGGAGGAAGCCATCGGATCGGACGGGTGTCTCCGGAGGGCCTGGCTGGCAGAGTTGGTTTTCGCGGATGCGGAGGCGCGACGTAATCTGGAGGCGATTCTGCATCCAAGGATCATGGAGCTTTGGCGGGGTGAGGCGAATCGGTGGCTTCGTGAGGGATGCAGGGTGGGCGTTGTGGTCATTCCCCTGTTGTTTGAGACCAACTCCCAGGATGAGTTTGATGCGACCATCTGCGTGGCATGTTCGGCCGGCACTCAGATGAAGCGCCTGAACGAGAGGGGATGGAGTCGCGAAGAGTCGAACCGGCGCATAGGGGCACAATTACCGATTGAAAGAAAGATGCATCTGTCGGAGTATGTCCTCTGGACCGAGGGCCGACTCGTCAGCACCGAGCAGCAGTTGAAGCGATTGTTTCCGACGGAACATGTCCCGCCTGACCGAGTCTAAAACGGCAGTCGGGAGACTTGAGCACCAGAGTTGACGGCGGTTTTGCAGGCTTGGATGTCCGGTGGATGGATTAAAACGTTATGGAAAAGCATATTTGGAATGGGCCACCCTCACCTGAGGAATTTCAGCGGCAGATGGCCCAGTTCATCAAGCAGCATTTTCAGAAGCCTGGCGTTCAGCCATCCGAAGAGGTCGACCATGCAGGAGTCTCGCAGGAACCGCAGCGTCCGCCCCGGGAATCGGGGTTTCAGTTCGACAAGACTCCCAGGGAGGTCAAGCAGCATCTGGATCGCTTCGTGATCCAGCAGGACCAGGCCAAGAAGGTCCTGAGTGTGGCCATGTGCGATCACTACCATCATGTGCGGCAGTGCATGGATGGTCGTGACACTCAAAACTATTCGAAGCAGAACATCATCCTCATCGGGCCCACGGGTGTCGGAAAAACCTATCTGATCCGCAGCATTGCCGAATTGATCGGAGTTCCCTTTGTCAAAGCCGATGCCACCAAGTTTTCTGAGACCGGCTATGTCGGTGGGGATGTCGAGGATCTCGTGCGCGAGTTGGTGCGTCGCGCGGATGGAGATGTGGAGCGAGCGCAATATGGGATTATCTACATCGATGAGATTGACAAGATCGCATCGGCTGCGCAGGGCACCGGGCGCGATGTGAGCGGTCGGGGGGTGCAGACAAACCTGCTCAAACTCATGGAGGAGACCGAGGTTCCGGCGAGGTCACCCCAGGACATTGCGGGGCAGATGCAGGCGATGATGGAGATGCAGCAGGGGGGCAGGAAATCCGCATCCACGATTAATACGCGCCATATTCTCTTCATCGTCAGCGGTGCCTTTGAAGGTCTTGAGGCCTTGGTTCGGAGGAGGATCCGGAATACATCGATCGGATTTGGTCGAGCGCAAGGCGGGGCGGCGTCCGAGAATTGCCTGGAGGAGGTTAATACGCGGGACTTCATCGAATTCGGGTTTGATCCGGAATTCATAGGGCGTCTGCCGGTGCGGGTCGTTTGTCAGAGGTTGGGCAAGGAGGATCTGTATTCGATTCTGAAGAATTCTGAAGGTTCGATCATCCACCAATATGAATTGAGTTTTTCCGCCTATGGCATCGAGGTGCTGTTTGAGGCGGATGGCATGAAGCGAATTGCTGAGCTGGCCGCCGAGGAAGGTACGGGGGCTCGTGGTTTGATGACGGTTTGCGAACGTGTATTTCGGGAATTCAAGTTTGAATTGCCCTCGACGCGGGTTCGTCGGTTTTCAGTGACCCGGGAAGTGGTGGATGATCCGGCAGCGGGAGTGGCTTTGTTACTTGCCGAACATGAGCACTCGGAGGTGGCCGTGGGCAGGCAGCTGGTGCATCAGTTTGCGCAGCGCTTCACCGAAACTCACGGGATTCAAATTCGTTTTAGCGACAGCGCTGCAGATCTTGTGATCGAGAAGGCGCGAGCAGCAGGTCAGGCCGTTCGGGAGTTTTGTGGGAACCATTTTAAAGATTTCCAGTATGGCCTGAAGCTTGTCTCGCAAAACACGGGTAATCTGGAGTTCCTGATCGATACGAGTTGTGTGCATGCGCCGGATAAAGTGCTGAGCGATTGGGTTGTGGCCAGTTACCGCTCACCCATTTCCTGATGAACGGACCGAGCCGCTGAGGGTTCTGGTTTGTCAATCCGGGCGGGGCGCACGTGCAGAGGGGGCAGGTACAAAAAAAAAGCGCGGGTTATTAACCCGCGCCTTGAAAAAATGGAACGAAAGGTTCCTTAGGCTTTCCGGCGAATCCGGTTGGCCAGAAGGGCCAAGCCACCGAGGAGGCCCAAAGCCATTGTTGTCGGCTCGGGAACCGCAGTGATGCGGGCACCGAAGTTGGCCGGCGTGTTCGCGTCGATCAAGAACGTGCTCCAGCCACCACTGGTGTTTTTGACCCAGAAATCATCCAAGCTGGCACCGACCGCAGGCGGATCATAAACGAGCAGACCAGCGGTTTCCCCAAGATCAATACCGGAAAACTTCACGGTCCATGTGAACGTGTTCGGCACATCTATGGAAAGTCCCTGAGCCGGAAGGCGCTGGAAGCCGCTGCTCAAGTTGAAAGTTCCGCTCTGATAAAGGAGTGTCCCGGGTTCGGAGGCAGTTGCTCCGCCGTCGTTCTTGTAGAAGAACAACTGGCCTTGTTCATTCCCACTCGGGCTGGCGCTCAGGAAGTAGTCGAAGGAGAAATCCGTAATTCGACGTTCAGAGCCTGAAAGGAAGACCTGATCACCAAACTCAACGTTTCCTCCGGGAGGCGCATACGCTTTGTTCTTGGAACTGGCAGCGTCTGTATTGTCGTAGATGAGGCTCGCGTAGCCAGTCGTTCCAAGCAGGAACGACGCCGTCAGAACAGCGATTGATTTGGTCAGATGAGCTTTCGTTTTAGTCATAGATCCCAGAGGGTTATTCAAACTTATTGTGTGCACTTAAATTGTGACGGTCAACTCAGCCTAAAATAAAGTTGTAACTTGTTTTTATGCTTTTCCCTGTTTTCAGTCAAGCGATTTCTTATTTCTGCATTTTTTCAGGGCAGAGTCGTACGCCACGCAAGTCTTTTAGCAGGTCCGGCTTACAGAGCGCAAGGACAATTTTGAAGATTTCGGGATTGTCCGGGATGACCGGGTCCTCGAGATTCGGTTTGCGGGATGCCCCGGGTTGAGTCAATAATTGAGCGTGAAGCGATTGCGAGCAGCATTGATCGGGTCGGTGTTGGCGAATCTGGTGCTTGCCCTGTTGTGGCTGAAGGCACCTCCCCAATCTCCGGGAGTTGACCAACCGGCACTGCCCGAACCGGAAGGAGTGGCGCCGCCGGCTACCGTGAAGACCAATCTGGTGGTGCGCCGTATCAATTTCACCTGGAGCCAGATCGAAACCAATGATTACCGGGCCTATATTGCTAACCTTCGTTCAATCGGTTGCCCGGACGCGACCATTCGCGATATCATCGTTGCGGATGTAAACGCTCTTTATGAACGCAAACGCCTGACGGAGATCGTAACTCCCGAGCAGCAATGGTGGCGTTCAAATCCGGATGCAACCGTGGCGCAGGCGGCGATGCAGCAGGCCCATGAAATGGAGCTCGAGAAGCGGGCTTTGCTCGATGAGTTGCTGGGCCCCAACTGGGAACGGTCGAACAACTGGGAGGCGGTGGCTTTCAACTCACGGTTCGACGGACCGATCCTCGGTAGTCTGAGTGCTGAAACCAAGGATTCCCTGAAATCGATCGAGATGCAGGGAAGGCAGAAACGAGTGGATTACATCACTGCCCGGCAGAGGGCCGGCGAGCCGGTCGATTCTTCCGAGTTGAAACGCCTGGCGGACGAGACGCGTGCCGAACTTGGCAAAACGCTCACCCCGGTTCAGCTCGAGGAGTATCTCCTGCGATATTCCGAGACGGCTCAGGATTTGAGGCGCGAGCTGCAGGGTTTTGAGGTCTCGCCGGATGAATTCCGGAAGATTTTCAAAGCCGAGGACGAGTTGGGCCAGCTCGGCGGTTCGAGCTTGGCGGGTTCGGATCCGGTGAGTCGCCAGCATCAACTGGATCTGGTGAATCAAAAGGAAGCCAGCCTCGAAGAGGCGCTCGGAGCGGAGCGTTACCAGCTCTTCGCCTATAACCGGGACCCGATCTTCCGGGAGGCGAAAACAACGGCCCAGGAGTTGGGCATGGAAGCGGAGTTAGTGGTGCCAATTTTTCAGATCAACCAGGCCGTCGCCCAGGAGCGGCAGAGGATCCTGAGCGATCCCAATCTGAGTGTCGCGGACCAGGCAGCCGCGATGGCTGTGGCGGTGGAGGAACAGCAGCAATCGCTCAGGCTGGTGCTGGGGGATCAGGTTTACGAAAAATATCGGAAGAAAACCGCCGCCCCATAGGAGCTGAACCTGTTTCGGAGGGATTGGGTTTGGCTGGCGGAGTTTCAGGGGGATTTGCATCCTCGGACAAACCAAAGCGGCGTCGGCGTTGCGCTCTGCCGCGCGCACTCCAAAAACCGTCGTTCTTCCGACGCCATGGCTTGGAATATATCCCCATGGCAGAAACGAATCCCCTCGCCCAAACCCGCCGCCCTGTGGAGAGTGCGGCGGCAGAGCGGTCCAAGATCTGGCGATTGTGTGATACCCCCTGAATGAAGCTGCCCGGGTGGACTGGGTGGAGTCGGTCGCGCTGCGACCGACAGTGCCTCGCGCTGCGAGGCACCCCACCTCAAGAGGTACACCACCCAACGGGGATGCTCCGGTCTTTGGCAGGTTCGCGGCAGCGTCGTGGAGTGCGTGCGGCAGAGCGCAGCGCCGACGCCGCTTTTCAAGGCCCCGGCAAAAAGCGACAGGGGCCTCCCTGTACGTTCCGGTGAAAAATGAGACGATCCCGATTCCGTATCCACCGCCCCAGCCGGGAGGCGGACATCCGTTCCAGACGGACACCCCCACCTTCTGACTCTCTTAAACGAATGGCAGTACGGTTCGCCCCACCAGGAGCGGAGAGGGCTGGCGCGGGGGGCTGCCGGAGGTCTTTTACGACTTATCGATCGTGGCAGGCAGGTAGATCTTGAATTCGGTTCCCCTGCCGGGATCCGTCGTGACATCGATGCACCCGGCGGACTGCATCACGAGCCGGTGAACAATCGAGAGGCCCAATCCCGTGCCTTGTCCCTGGGGTTTTGTCGAGAAATAGGGGTCAAAGATTCGGTCGATGATTTCCCCCGGAATCCCGCTGCCCGAATCGCGAACCGTCAGTTCCAAGAGCGGGCCGTGGCTCTGAAAATTCTCGGCGCTGATTCGTCGACGTCCGGGTTGGCGGGCCGAAGAGCCCTGATCGGGAGGTGTGGGGAGCAGGTGCGCTGCGATTTCCACCGAGGCCGAAGGGCCTGAGCACTGGAAGGCATTGACCGCGAGATTCAGAAGGAGTTGCACCAGATCGGTGCCGTTGATGCGTAGTTTGAGGTCTGGCTCCAGGAACTGAATGGAGAGGCCTTGGGGTCGGCAGTCCGGCCTGGAATGGAGGAGTTGACGCACATCCTTGAGGGTCTGATTCACGGAGACCTGATGGTTGGTTTCGGGTGTGTTTCGCAGGAAACTGAGATAGCGCCTGGAGATCTTGACGCAACTGTCCACCTGGATCGCAACACGATACAACTGCTCCCGGAGCCTATCCAGATCCTCCCCTTCGACGCGTGAAGTGTCGCCGATGTTTTGGTTGAGCATCTCGACAAAGGCTGAAATGACGGTGAGCGGCCCGTTGATGTCGTGAAGGATACTGGCGTAGATTTCCGATCGCGTGCGGGCGATTCGTTCCTGCAATGTCTGGTTTTGCACCTCCTCCTGCAACAGCTTGAGGGATTGCTCATGGAGCTGGATTTTTCGGGAAATCCGCTTGCAGTCCATGGCTGTGGACACGGCCAGTCGGATCGTTGCGATCTCAAAGGGCTTGGTCAGGTAATCCCGGGCCCCGAGACGCAGCGCCTGCCGGGCCGTTTCGAGTGTCTCGTAAGCCGTGAGCATGATCACTTCAATCGAGGGGTCGATCTCCTTGAGGTGGCGCAGAACCTCGATGCCGGACATTCCGGGCATTCGAATGTCCAGAATCACGGCGTCCACCGCGTGTGCCTCCGCCAGCTCCAGCGCCTGTGCGCCGTCACGTGCGAGAAGCACCTGGTAGGTTGGTTTGAAAACGATCTCCAGAGCATGACGGGGGCCGTCTTCGTCATCCACCACCATCAGGGTTGGCGGCGGAGCTCCGTGTGGTTCGACGGGCCCAAAACGGCTGGTGAGGGGATGTGGTGCGGTAGCGCTGACAGACATGATGGTATGGTTCGAGGAATGTCAGGGTGATGGTGGGCCGCGACCTCAGCTGGATGCTTTTGTTCGAAGTCACTGTCCGGGTGGATGGCTCGATTCAGGGGGCGTGGAACTTCTCTGAATCCTCCAGTCTGTATCAGTGGTTGAAGTCACGGAATCTCCAGATTTATTAGGTTTATTTCACGTTTCCTTGGATTTAACAAGCCCGAAAATCTGCGAAGAATGCCCTAAAGTCCCGCGAGTAGTTTTTCCAGGAGCGAATCGTTGGCGTGGATCTTTTGGGCAAGGCCGTCGGATTGCATCGGGGTGGCGGGAGGGCGGGGCGTTGCCGGCAGGGTGATCGAAAAAACCGTGCCCTGGGGTTCGGCCCGCCTGACGTCGATTTTTCCCCCGTGGCGGTGAACCAGGAAATAGCAGGTCATCAGGTTGATCCCGTGTTCGTGAGGCAGGTCGGACCTGAGAAAAAATGGATCGAACAGCGACCGGAGGGCATCGTCGGTCAGGGAGGGCCCGTTGTCTTCAATTTCGAGGATCACATGAGGATCGCCATTGACCTTGGAGCCGCGCGCCCTTACCTGAATCCGGCTGTTTGCGGGAATGTGCACCAGTTCGTCGGCCAGGAGCAGGCCCAGCAGGCGCTCGAACTCCTGGCGCCCAGCGGTCAGGGTCAACGAAGCCGGGCTGACCTCCAGATCGATCTGGATCGATTTATCCCTGAATTTACCTTCCAGCGCCCTGACTGAACTGGAAAGGATTGGACCCAATTCAAGCAGCTCAACACTGGGCGGTGTGCCAGACTCCGAAATGTTGCCCAGCCCGGAGAGAATCCGCGTGATCCGCTCAAGTTCCTGCTGCACGTGAGCGTGGAAGCCGTTCCAAAACTCAGGCTGCCGCAGATTCTCCAGATCCAGGTTTTCGTCGCGCAGCTTGGAAGGTGCCAGATCGATGAAGGTGCGGATCGCGACCAGTGAATTCCTGACGTGATGGGATAGACCGGTGGCCATGAGACCCAGGCTCACGAGGCGATCGGAGATGATGACTTCCCGCAGTACATTGATCCTTTCCCAAAGCAACTGATCCCGCTGGCTTTGGACCAGGAAGAATTCGAGCGCGCGGCTGAGGATGGCCTCCAGTTGGGAGACTTCCCAGGGTTTGCTGACATACCGATAGATTGCGCCGGAGTTGACCGCTCGAATGGCTGCGTCAAAGTCCGAATAGGCCGTCACAAGAATTCGGATGATGCGCGGACGCAACTGGCGCGCTCGTTCCAGGAGCTGCACTCCCGGTGCCCCCGGCATGCGTTCGTCCGTCATCAGGATGCCGATCTCGTCCTTGTGCCGCTCCAGGAGTTCGAATCCCTCAGCGGCATTGGGGGCCACCAGGATTCGAAACCGGGATTCAAACACCTTCCTGAAATAGTGGAGCGATTCCCGCTCGTCGTCCACGTAGAGGATTGCAAATTTTTTGTAGTCGTAGGATTCCGCCATGGGTGAACACAAACTCATTTGGACTCCGGGTTGGGCGCTGGGGAGAGGGGTGCCTTCAGGAAGGCCGGTTCTCATCCACCGAGGTTGTCTCCGCTGCCGGAAATTGCCCGTGCTCAAACAGGACGGTCAACTGCCCCTCGCTCGGACTGTCCGTCTGCACCAGCGTTGGGTCGAGGGGGAGGGTCACACGGATTCGCACTTCCGGCTCGCCCAGCACCTGGAGCCTGCCTCCGTGATGCGCGGTGATGAAAAAACAGACTGCCAGCCACAACCCCGACTGGTCGTCCGAGGGTTGGCTCTTTGTAAAGGGGGAGAACAAATTGCGGTGCTGTTCGGCGGTCCAGGGCACCCCGTTGTCGCTCAGCACGATTTCCACCGCGTTTCCAATCCCCGCGACGGTAGTTTCCTGCGCCGAAATCCGGACGGCACCCGCTTCCGGATTTGCCGCTTGCAGGCATTTCAGCAGATTTTTGAAAAGCCGCGGAATCTGAAGCGGACTGGCCCTGACCGGAGCGATTCCTTCCATCGCTGCGATGGAGACATCGAGACCCGGGTGGGCCGATGATCCATCCCGGTTGATGAGGCAATCGAGCAGGCGGGGCAGTGAAGTGACGGGCGTGTTTAGAAAATGGCCTCTTCCGGGATTTCCGGGGGATTTTTCATTGAGCGGGATAGAGATCTAGCCCGCCGAGGTGAAACAGGACGTCTGTCTTGAATCGCTCTTTGTTTCGGTAACCGTAGGCTTTCTTGATCAGTCCTTGAATCTTG